>JBJDYH010000249.1:20992-34042 GCA_051867135.1 Faecousia sp.
TTTGTGCCGATGCCCGCCGTTGCCGTAATGCCTGTATTGTACAGCACATCGCGGATCATGGTCATCGTCAGCTCGTGGGCCGTCATTCCATAGGTGTGCAGGTAATCGGTCACGTCAATAAAGACCTCGTCGATGGAATAGACAAGAATGTCCTCCGGGGCAACATACTTGAGGTAGGTCGCATAGATTCTGCTGCTGTATTCCTCGTACAACCGCATGCGCGGCGGCGCGATAATGTAGGAAATCTCCAGAGACGGATCGCTTTTCAGGGCTTCATCATCAAAGGAAGCCCCCGAAAAATGATACCTTCCCGTCTGCTGGTCCCGTTTGATTGCGCCTGACCTGATGCCTTCGTTCAGTCTGGTTCTGTTTGCATCCCGAACCTTCTGTATCACTTCAAACAGCCTGGGCCGTCCCGGCACCCCATGTGCCTTCAGCGCGGGAGAAACGGCAAGGCAGATCGTTTTCTCCGTTCTGGTTTCATCCGCCACAACCAGATTGGTGGTCAGCGGATTCAGGTGGCGTTCGACGCACTCGACGCTGGCATAGAAGCTCTTCGCATCAATGCCGACGTACCGGCGGACACGGTCTGCCATACGCTGACCTCCTTCTTCGGTTTAGGTTGTTTCGGGTACCATTGTTTCAACATACCAGCGGGCGACCCGGCTGGCAAAGGCGGAGTTCGTCCACTCAAAAAAGAGATGCTTTTCTTCGCCCCGGATCATCACCGTGTAGCATGAACCTTCAGCGCCCTGCCGATAACATGCCGCCGGGCGATAGTCCTTGACGGCGTCGATTTTGAAGGTCCGGCCATCCGCCCAGGTGATGGACCGGGGCTGCATATAGCCGGTCGCGTCAAAATCCGAATTTACCTTCACATATACCCGTTCCATATGAGGAGGGCGTGAACCCTTCAAGGGCTTCTGCACTTTCATGAGAGCACCTCTCATTCATCCTCTTCATCGAATGCGGCTTCGATTTTCTCAACAAGGGAGCCGGTTGCTATGTCTCCCTCAGCAACCGCCCCGGTTACACGTCCGCAGCAGCGAACATCGACACCATCACCCGTGAAGATCGTCTTGTAGCGCGGATTGTGCGAATGCAGGCCGTCCGGCTGGTACTCCTTGATGTAGGCCTCACCGTTTACAATAAAGATGCCGATCTGGCCCGGCTGTACCGAAGCGCCCAGCTCCACATAGACGCAGCTGCCATCACGGAAGGTCGGTTCCATGCTTCGGCCGTTGACCCGAATAATGCCGTCCGTACCGTAAGGCACATTGGCCTGAAGCGCATAGACGGTTTCATTTTCGGCGTAATCGAGCATGGGTGCACCGATGCCTGCCGCAGCGGCCTCCTCGTACAGGCACAGCGGCATATAGGCACGCCGAAGCCGTGCCTTCTCTTTGCTGTCCTGCTGAAACAGAAGCCGATCCATAAGCTGCCTGACCGTATTGCGATCAAACCTGTCCAGCTGATGATACGCTTCCAGAACCCTTCTGTCCTCTGTGGGCAAAGCGGTCTCTGCCTCCATCCCCAGCAGCTCGGTTACGGGGATCCCCAGCTCCTTGCAGATTTTCGGCACATTATCAATGTCCGGCCGCGTCAGTCCCAGTTCCCAGTTGCCAATGGCTGTCTTGGTGTATCCAAGCCTGGAGGCAAGGGTGGCCTGATCCATCCCTGCGGCAGTACGATACTTCCGAATGACCTGCCCGACACGGATTCGCCGCTCCTGGTCGATAACCGGGCGGCCACCGATTCCACGTTCGGATTTCTCTGATGTCTGCCTGGGCATACACTCACCTCAATCTCAAAATACGGGAACAAATCCCCTGCAATTATCATAGCACACATTTGATTACTTGTAAACATCAATTTTCAACTTTACAGACAATAGAATGTGTGCTATGATGTTCCTGCGACGGTTCAGCAGATACTGTTTCCGCCCCGGCACAGTATTGGCTGATCTCGCTCTATATCCGTCAGCAGGAGGAAATTGCACGTGAACGACGTGAATCATCGTTTCGGCTTTTCGGAAAATGCCGTGCACGGTCGTGTGCCCGGGCCGTTCGTTCCGCTGCAGGACGAACCTCATGAGGTAACCGGTGTTCGTGCAAAAAAGACCACGAAAACTGTTCTTGTGCCCCAGATACAGTCCATGAAGGAATACATCCTCAAGCATTGCAAGAGGATCATCTTCCGTGCATTGAACCAGAGCATCCAGAGTGGGGGCCTGGATTTGCCCTTTGACCCGGATGGTAGCGCTTTGACGCTGTCCGCCGCGAACTGTTCTATTGGCGACATGAGCTTCTGGCGCTACGACAAATATAATGCATTGGCGGATATCGTCGTTCTGCCGGAAATCTGTACGGCCGACGGACTGGCATCCTGTCCGCTGTACGTGGAGCTTTGGATCAATATGAAGGCCGGCATGGAGTTCTGTGCCGGAGAATGCGGTCATCTGAAGGATCTTCCGGAACGTCCTTATTGGAGACTCAGCAATTATCTGATTCCCATTCTCCGAAAGGACGAGATCGAAGCGGGCGCTGAGGATCTGCTGCTCAGGCTGTGCCCGAACGCTTTGTCTGACCTCAGAGAGCATAACGCCTATGTTCTTGCTGAACGGATGGGACTGAATGTGGAACGCTTGCCGCTTTACAACAGACAGCACACGCTGAGCATGCTGTTCTTCTGTGAAGGCACGGTGGTTGTGCAGGAAGATGCTTCTTCCCCGGATGATGAGCCTCCGGCGCCCTATTCAGTTTCAATCCCGGGCAACACGATTCTGATCAACACGCGTGCTGTCCACAAGGACTACTGCCAGCTGGAGATCTATCATGAATGCATCCATTACGACTGGCACTTCATGTTTTACCGTCTGCAGCACATGCACAACAACGACATCAATGCACTGAAAACGAAGCGCATTGTCATAACGGACAGCAGCCGGAACAAGAACCCTCTGACCTGGATGGAATGGCAGGCAAACCGCGGCAGCTTCGGCCTGATGATGCCTTTGTCCATGATGTCCGCTCAGCTCAGTGAAAAAATGAACAGCCTGTCCCGGTCGAATGATCATTGGGGAAAGCGCTTTGACCTGATCGCACGGAAAATCGCCGATGAGTATAATCTGCCCAAATTCCGCGTCCGGGCGCGTCTGATTCAGATGAATTACATCGCTGCCAAGGGTGCACTGAACTATGTGGACGGCAGCTACATTGAACCCTTTGCATTCGATCTGAGCAAGGGAAGCGGCAACTACACCTTTGTCCTGACCCGCAAAAACCTCTTTGACGAATACCAGGGAAATCCTTCATTCCGTGATCAAATGGACAGCGGACGATATGTGTATGCTGACGGCCACATTTGTCTGAACGACAAGCGTTTCGTCACGGGCACGCCAAAGGGGCTCCGGCTGACCGCCTGGGCCAATGCACATGTGGATCAATGCTGTCTGCGCTTCATCAACGTATACGAACCGTGCGGTCTGGCGGATTATTGCTTCGGCTGTCTCAACAGTGACGAAGAGTACAACCGCCATTACATTTCCTTCGCCGAGGAAGATGGAAATCTCTCCGACAGAGAAAAGCTCGAGCATATGCAAAGGATTCTGGGCTCTCTTCCGGACACCTTCCCTGAAACGCTCACAGCACTGATGGCGCGGGCGGGTATGACGGAAGAAAAGCTGGAAGAGCTGTCCGGCATCTCCGTAAGCACCATTTCCCGCCTGCGCCGAACGGAACGCACCAATTACAGCGTGGATCAGGTGGTCGCTCTCTGTATCGCACTGCAGCTGCCGCCCTGGCTCTCGTCGGAATTGCTGTCCCAGGCGGGGCTGGTGCTGAGAAGGACCAGGCAGCATCGCGCTTATCGTCTGATCCTCGACTGCATGTTCATGGATCCGCTGGACACGGTTCAGAGCTTTTTGAAATCGTCCGGCTGTGAGGAACTGAAGCTCAAAGCAACATAATCACCGATACGAGGGGCGTTCACCGGCAACGCACCTCTTTTTTCTTCGAAGGGCACGTCATTCAATGGCGTGCTCTTTTTGCTGCCGTCCCGGGCATTTCACCTGATAAGCGCCCCTGATTCCGGCTGGAATGCCCGTTTTTCTCGTCATTACATGCTCTGGTGATTCCAGACGGGATACGGTAGCATGGACACGTAATCCAAGTCCTGCTTCCGCAGCCGCTGATCACGGCACGCTTTTCATCTGCGGGGGCGGGCGCAACTGAATACGCAACGGCCGGATGAAAAGCGCCGCTGCAGACAACGCGAACGGAGAGTCTCGCATCGTCTGTCAGTTTTTTTGCTTTACCATCCGGCCTGATTTTTCTCCGTTCGGCGCAACCGAAAGGAGAAAAATTCATGAAGCAGCATTACCTGAAAGTCAATCGTGAGCTGATTCCCGTTTCCGAAGACGTGTACCTTGCGGCCACCCGATGGAAAGAAAATGAACGGTATCGCGCCCGCCGTGATGGAAAATGCGGTCAGGAGGATTACCGCCGCTGTTCCGGTGACTGTGCTGCCTGTGCATGGCAGCAGGAGGGACACAGGATGCTGTCCTTGAGCAAGCTGCTCGGCGATGAGTTTGAGAACGAAGCGCCCGAACTTACGCAGACCGCTCCGTCCCTTGATGATATCGTTGCAGACAAATTGCTGCTGGAGGAACTGTACCAGCGTTTGGATGAGCTGATCCCGGAGGGTTCCCGTGTGTTTCAGATGCGGGCACAGCGCTATACGGAGCGTGAGATTGCACAGGCGCTAGGCATCAAGGCCCAATCCACGCTGAACTACAGGATCAGGAAAATGGACGATTTCATCCGTTCGCACCGCAGCGAATTGGAAGACCTCATCAAGTGAATGCTGCCCCGGTTCATTCCGGCAGAAAACGCACTAAAAACTAATGCCTTCGTTCAGGCGGCACGCCCCTTTTCCAAAGAAGGTGAGGGGCGCAAGCAATCATCCTCGGAACGGAGGCAAGAGCATGGAACGAACGCACAATTGCCGCCAGCGTTATCCCGACCCGTCGGAGGCCATCGCTGTCCTGATGGAAATCTCAAATGTGGCTCAGCGTCTGGCGTGTAACCTGGCAAAACTGGCCGATCACGAAAAATATGAAGGAGGCAATGTAGATGAGCAAGATGGCCGAACTGGATGCCGCTGTCGCCGAGCTGCGCAAATGCGGTGATACCCTTATCCGTGTTTCCGATACCCTGCGGGAGCTGTTCAGCTCCGGCGATGCACAACCGAGCGCGCCCCAGCCCCAGCCCACCGAGAAGGCCCTGACGATCGAGGACGTCCGCCCGATTCTGGCCAGGAAGAGCATCGAAGGCCATAACGTGCAGGCACTGATCCTCAAATACGGTGCCAAAAAGCTCAGCGAGGTGGATCCGTCGCATTACGCCGATCTGCTTCACGATGCGGAGGTGCTTTGATGCCGCCCGCCAAGCATGCTGTTCTGTCTGCATCGTCTTCTCACCGATGGCTGAACTGCAGCCCCTCTGCCCGCCTCGAGCAGGAATTCGAGGATCGGGAAACCGAAGCTGCCGCAGAAGGCACAGCCGCACACGCGCTGTGTGAACACAAGCTCCGCCGCGCCCTGAAGCTCCAGTCCCGCAGGAAGCCGATTTCCAGGTACGACAGCGATGAGATGGATATGCACACGGACGGCTATGTGCAATTCGTTCTCGAAACGCTTGCCGAGGTTCGCAAGAACTGCGCTGATCCGCTGATCAATATCGAGCAGCGTCTGGATTTCAGCTGCTATGTTCCGGACGGCTTTGGTACCGGGGACTGCATCATCATCGGCGACAAAATCATGCACATCATTGACTTCAAATACGGTCAGGGTGTGCTGGTGGAGGCAGAGCACAATCCGCAAATGATGCTCTACGCACTCGGCGCACTTCGCCTCTTTGACAGTCTGTACGACATTGAGGAAGTCGCCATGACCATCTATCAGTCCCGCCGCGAGAATATCAGCACGTGGACAATTCCGGTCGCTGAGCTCAAGGCCTGGGCGGAGAACGAACTGGTTCCCAAGGCAAGACTGGCCTACGAGGGCAAAGGCGAGTACCGTCCCGGCCCGTGGTGTACCTTTTGCAAGGCAGCGGTCAAATGCCGCGCCCGGGCAGAGGAAAAGCTCCGACTGGCACAGTACGAGTTCGCCAAGCCGCCGCTACTCACCGACACTGAGATCGAGGATATCCTCGGCAAGCTGGATGACCTGACCCGCTGGGCTGAAGAGATCAAGGCATACGCTCAGGATGCTGCCCTCAACCACGGCAAGCAATGGCACGGCTACAAGGTCGTCGAAGGCAGATCCGTCCGCAAGTATTCCAATGAGGATGCGGTTGTCGAAGCCGCCAATGCCGCAGGTTACCACGACATCTTCAGAAAGACGCTGCTTCCCATTACCGAGATGGAAAAGCTCATGGGCAAGCAGGAATTCCAATCCATTCTTGGCGGTCTGATCATCAAGCCCGCCGGCAAACCCACACTGGTACCCGTATCGGACAAGCGTCCGGCCATCACCAAAGCAAACATCGACTTCAAAGAAATTCAGGAGGATTGATCACCATGGCAAAGCAGAACAACACCAAGGTCGTTACCGGTCTCGTCCGTCTTTCCTACGCCAACGTCTGGGAGCCCAAGTCCATCAACGGCGGCGATCCCAAGTACAGCTGTTCCATCATCATCCCCAAGTCCGACACCGATACGGTCAATGCTATCAACGCCGCCATCGAATGCGCCATGAAGGAAGGCATCGGCAAATTCGGCGGAAAGATTCCTCCGAAGGGCGCACTGAAGCTGCCTCTGCGGGATGGCGATACCGAGCGTGATGATGATGCTTACGCCGGCTGTTATTTCGTCAACGCCAACAGCAAGACTGCGCCGCAGATTGTGGACAAGTATGTCCGTCCCATCCTCGACCGCAGCGAGGTGTACTCCGGCGTCTACGCCCACGTCTCTCTGAGCTTCTACGCCTTCAACACCAACGGCAACAAGGGCATCGCCTGCGGTCTGGGCAACATTCAGAAGGTTCGCGACGGCGAGCCGCTGGGTGGCCGCACCAACGCCTCCTCTGAGTTCGAGACGCTGGATGACGAAGACTTTCTCTCCTAAAGAGTCCCGGTGATCATCAGCAATGGGCGGCGGAGCAATCCGTCGCCCGTTGCCGACAGAGGTGAGCGAATGAAACATTTATCCATCGACCTGGAAACCTACAGCAGTGTGGATATTGGCAAGACGGGTGTGTATCGGTACTGCGAGGCTCCCGATTTCGAGATCCTGCTGTTCGGCTACAGCATAGACGGCGCTCCGGCGCGGCTGGTTGATCTTGCCTGCGGCGAGCAAATTCCCTTGGCTGTCATGGATGCCCTTGGCAATCCGAGCGTCACCAAGTGGGCCTTCAACGCCGGCTTCGAGCGCGTATGTCTGTCCCGGCATCTGGGTCTGCCCTCCGGGACGTATCTTGATCCACAGCAATGGCGCTGTACCATGGTTTGGTCAGCTTATCTCGGTCTCCCGCTTTCCCTCTCCGGCGTGGGCGCTGTGCTCAGGCTCGAAAAACAAAAGCTGGAAGCAGGCAAAGATCTGATCCGTTTCTTCTGCCAGCCGTGTGCGCCAACAAAAGCGAACGGCGGCAGAACACGGAATCGTCCATCCGACGCACCGGACAAGTGGTCCATGTTCAAAAGCTATAACCTGCGCGACGTTGAAACAGAGATGGCGATCCAGGAGAAACTGACCCGCTTCCCGGTGCCGGATTTTGTCTGGGACGAGTACCATCTGGATCAGGAGATCAACGATCGTGGTATCCGGCTGGACATGCAGCTTGTGGAAAACGCCATCCGAATGGACACCCTGTCCAGGGCTGAACTTACCGAGAGGATGCACACGCTTACATCCCTTGAGAATCCAAACTCCGTCGCCCAGATGAAGGCTTGGCTTTCCGAGCATGGCATGGAGGTCGAATCGCTTGGCAAAAAGGAAGTGGCAGCCTTGCTGAAGGACGCTCCCGATGAGCTTGCTGAGGCGCTTCTCCTCCGCCGGCAGCTTGCAAAAAGCTCCGTGAAGAAATATCAGGCCATGCAGAACTGCGTCTGCGAAGACGGGCGTGCACACGGCATGTTCATGTTCTACGGAGCCAATCGGACAGGAAGATTTGCGGGCAGGCTGGTTCAGCTGCAGAATCTTCCGCAGAATCACATGCCTGATCTGGAGCAGGCACGCGATCTGGTGCGCATTGGAGACTATGATGCGCTGCACACCCTGTACGATTCAATCCCTGATGTGCTCTCCGAGCTGATACGCACCGCTTTCGTTCCGTATGAGGGCGGGAAATTCATCGTTGCAGACTTTTCGGCCATCGAAGCCAGAGTCATCGCGTGGATGGCGCATGAGCAGTGGCGGGTGGAGGTTTTCAGAAACGGTGGCGATATCTACTGTGCCAGCGCATCACAGATGTTTGGCGTTCCTGTAGAAAAACATGGTGTCAACGGACATCTCCGTCAGAAAGGCAAGATTGCCGAATTGGCGCTGGGCTACGGCGGATCAGTCGGAGCACTCAAAGCCATGGGTGCGCTGGAAATGGGCATCCCGGAGGAAGAACTCAAGCCACTGGTGGACGCCTGGCGCGAAGCCAATCCGAATATCGTGCAGCTGTGGTGGGACGTGGATGAGGCGGTCAAGGAAGCCGTTTCGCTGAAAACATCAACAGAGACGCACTGCCTGAGGTTTGTCTACGAGAGCGGTTTTCTCTTCATGTGCCTCCCGTCCGGCAGACGTCTGGCCTATGTCAAGCCCCGCCTTGGCGAGAATAGATTTGGCGGAGAATCTGTAACCTATGAAGGGGTTGGCTCCACCAAGAAATGGGAACGTCTGGAAAGCTATGGCCCCAAGTTTGTTGAGAACGCTGTTCAGGCGATCAGCAGGGATATTCTGTGCTACGCCATGAAGACGCTGCGCTGCTGCAGTATTGTCGCCCATGTCCATGACGAAATCATTATCGAGGCTGATCCATCCGTCTCTCTTGAAGCGGTGTGCGAACAGATGGGCAGAACGCCTCCCTGGGCGGAGGGCCTGATCCTCCGCGCCGACGGATATGAGATATCGTTTTACAAAAAAGACTGATATTCCTTGCAGACAGGCCTTGCTATTTTCTGAAAACAGAGCGTATATGTCACTACCTCAAACAGAAGGGAGTTTGACGATGACTTACAAGGAAATCCTGATGCTGCCCGAAGGCGCGCACACCGTAGTGGTGAACACCGAGCGTTGCATGGTAGTGCGATTACGCGAGGGGTACACCCTGACAACAATCCTGCCCTGCTCAAAAATGCTGATTCAGCGATACAGCGAGCGTGGGCATCTCCTCTGGGAGGACAGGGTCGATAACATCTTCGCCGCGAAAAGAGAAAACATGCATAAAGACAAGGAGGAAGGCCATGAAGATTCTGATCGTTGAGCCGGGCAAACGCCCTCGTACTGCGGACGTTCCGCACACGTTGTCTACCCTGCAGGAGATCGTTGGCGGGTACATTCAGGCCATCTACCCCTGGGATGATCCCGTCGCAGTGGTCTGTGACGAGGAAGCGCTTCTGAAGGAATCCGAATTCAATCGTTTGATTGCCCCGGAGGTGGCCATCTTCGGCACCTTCTTCGTCTGCGGGCTGGGAGAAGAGGACTTCACGGATCTTCCGAATGAGATGATTCAGAAATACTCACAGCTGCTGCATGACCCCGAGATACTCATCAGGACGGCAAAGGGGCTCATGTCTGTTCGGGTCAAAACGGAGGTCGATCAGTAACCGATCGTCAGATAGCATCACAAAGAAGCGAAGCCTTTGCGCTCCGCTTCTTTTGTCGTGCAAAAAAAGACAATAACAACGCTGTATTCCGCCTCCATTCTTCGTTCAGATTTCCCTCGGATTTCCAAAGAAAGTAGAGGGCAAGTACATATGCCCCGCAGAATGGAGGTTTTCGCTGTGTTCTACGTCAAGGTACCTCTGGCTCCGGACGTGTCTGTCCAGGCTCAAATTCGTGGCGATAACGTCACAACCCGCTGTTCCTGCTGCGGCGATGAAATGCAGGTTGATTTGGCGGATGTGTTCGCCGATGGAGCGGGCAATCTGGAAAGCACCGAGCTGCTGTGCCCCGAATGTGCTGCACTTCTGGCTGAAAGGATGCGCAAGCCATGAGTATCAGCAGGTTCAACCCCGAGGGGTATTATGATCCAACGACCTACGAAGCGCTTTCCAACATCGAAGCGGAAGAACGCAAAGCACGCTTCCGGCCGGTTGTGTATGTGTGTTCGCCGTTCTCGGGTGACCCGGTCGGTAATGCGGAAAAGGCGCGCCGCTACTGCCGGTTTGCCGTAGACAGCGGCTATGCGCCTTTTGCGCCGCACTTGTTCTTCCCGCAGTTTCTTAATGATGATAACCCGGATGAGCGTGAGCTTGGCATGTTCATGGCGATCATCATGCTCACCAAATGCGCAGAACTCTGGGTATTCGGAGAACGCATCACCAAAGGCATGTCGCAGGAGATTCGCAAGGCAGAGTCCCGCAACATGATCATTCGCTACTTCACGACCGATTTTGAGGAGGTTGACCATGCCTAAGGCATTCACGCTCTACTGTGCCAACTGTACCGGCATGGAAAGCAACTGCAGCTACCCCAATCCGGTGGAGATCACCGATGCTGACGCGCTGCGAAATGCTGCCGGGCGCGATTATGTGGTAGCCCAATTCAAAAACAACTACCGCAATACCGCGAACTTCCTGTCCGCCAACTGCCTGTGCAAGGATTGCGACAACGATCACTCCGACAATCCTGACGATTGGGTTACACCCGAGGATGTGCGCAAAACGTTCCCGGACGTGCCGCTGGCGATTCATTTCAGCCGCAACCATATGAAGCCCAAGCGCGGGAAGGCTCCGCGCCCCAAGTTCCATTGCATTCTGCTTACGGATGAAATCACAGATCATGAAGAGTACAAGCGTCTGGCCAAGCTGGCGCACAAGGTATTCCCTTACTTCGACACCCGTGCGGAGGATGCGGCACACTTCTTCTATGGAACGCCCAATGCCCGGGTGGAGTTTCATCCCGGCTCGATCACGCTGAACGAATGCCTGGATATGTACTACCCGGATGCGGATTCAGATGCTTTCTGGGATCTGGACAATCCGTACACCGGGAAGATCCCCGAAGGCAGCCGCAACAGCACCATGTCCCGCTTCGCAGGCCGGGTGCTCAAACGCTTTGGCGACACCGACGCAGCGTACAAGGCATTCATGGGTCGCGCCGCCAAGTGTGACCCACCGCTGG
Organism: Faecousia sp.; assembly: GCA_051867135.1. Lineage (GTDB taxonomy): Bacteria > Bacillota > Clostridia > Oscillospirales > Oscillospiraceae > Faecousia. The sequence continues at coordinate 32,324 of JBJDYH010000249.1, forward strand.
ATGACGAGGAACTCAAGACCATCTGGCGATCCGCCCAGGGATTCTTCCAGCGGATTTCCAGGGAGAAGGACTATGTCCCGCCCGAGGTATGGAACGCGGAGCATTCCGGCAGCTTTACCTATGATCCCCAGGATCGCACCGATGTTGGGCAGGCCCGCTTGCTGGGCAAGTTCTTCGGACAGGAGCTGCGCTATTCTCCGGCGACCGACTACATCCGGTACGACGGTGCCTGCTGGCAGGAGACCAAGCCCGGAGCACAGGCGGTGGCTCATGCGCTGACAGACCTGCAGCTGGAGGAAGCCGAGAACGCGCTCTCCGAAGCGATCAAACGGCTTACCGATACGGGAGCACAATCCCTGCTGGACATGAACAGCAAGAAAAAAGCAGAGGCCATGATGAATGAGGTGCAGCGCGATGCCTTCAGTGCCTATCTGGAGGCGGAGGGCTACCGCAACTACGCCCTCAAACGCAGAGAATCGAAGAATGTCGCCGCAACGCTCAAGGAGGCGCATCCCGTTCTGGAGATTGAGCCGGGTCTGCTCGACCGGGACTGGTATCTGCTCTGTACCCCGGATGCCACCTATGATCTGCGCAAGGGGCTGGACGGTGCCCGTGAGCATAGCCCTGACGATTTCATTACCAAGATGACCGGCTATTCTCCCAGCGAAAAAGGTTCGGAGATCTGGCAGGATGCCCTGAACACATTCTTCTGCGGTGACAGGTCGCTGATTGAGTATGTGCAGCGCGTGGCCGGCATTGTGTGCGTTGGGCAGGTGTTTCTGGAAGCCATGATCATTGCCTACGGCGACGGCCGCAACGGCAAGTCCACCTTCTGGAACACGCTCTCCCGGGTCATGGGCAGCTATTCCGGCAATATCTCTGCCGACTCCCTGACCATGAACTGCAAGCGCAATGTGAAACCGGAGATGGCTGAAACAAAGGGAAAGCGGCTACTTATCGCCGCCGAGCTCGAGGAGGGTACCCGGCTCAATACGAGCATTGTAAAACAGCTGTGCTCCACGGACGCTGTGTTCGCCGAAAAGAAATATAAAGACCCGTTCAGCTTTACGCCCAGCCATACACTGGTGCTCTACACAAATCACCTCCCGAAGGTAGGCGCAAAGGACACCGGTATCTGGCGTCGCCTGATCGTCATTCCCTTCAAAGCCAGGATTGAAGGAAGCGCCGATATCAAGAACTACACCGAGTATCTCTGTGAAAATGCCGGCGAAGCCATCATGAAGTGGATGATCGAGGGCGCACAACAGGCCATCGACATGGGCTTCAAGATCCCGTTCCCCAAATGCGTCTCCGATGCCATCGCTGCCTACAAGGCTGAAAACGACTGGCTGGGTCACTTTCTGGATGAGTGCTGTGAGGTAGGTGACGGTCTGACCGCAAAATCCGGCGAGCTGTATTCTGCCTACCGAACCTTCAGCGCATCAAACGGTGAATATATCCGCAGCACGACGGATTTCTATGCCGCACTGGAAGCAGAAGGCTTCATCCGTACCCGAACACGCAGCGGGAATATCATCAATGGCCTGAAGCTGACGGCGCAGACCGGTGACCCTCATGACGAGTTCCCGGACTTTCTGGCCTGATTTGATGAATCATGACGTGTGCAGGTCGTGAAGGTCTTCCCCGAAAGTTGTCTTTTGGCAAATTCAAAACAGCCAAAAGAGCGTTTCCCGAAAAGAGCTTCACGACCTGCACACC
>JBJDYH010000250.1:0-9039 GCA_051867135.1 Faecousia sp.
CTTGTGGCCCTCAGAGGTGTTGTACAGGTAGGTCAGAGTGGGGAAGTTGGTGAACTTGCCGGTGGACTCGTCATAGGTGTAGTACTTCTTCAGAGTCTCGATAGCAGAATTCCAGTTGTCCACATAAGCATCGGCGGACACATCGTAATAGCCAACGAAGGCATCGCTGGAGCCGGCGTTCTTGTAGAACTCGGAGCCGTCGGCATCGGTCATGCCCATGGCAACGAAGGAGGAGGCAGGAACCTGACCGGCCTGACCGATTTCCTCAACGATATAGTTACGGTCGAACAGCAGGGCGATGGCGTTACGGATTTCTGCCTTGGCAGCCTCAGCCTCGGCACCGGTCAGAGTGCTGCCGGCAGGCAGAATCTCTTCGTTGATGTTCCAGCAGACATAGTAGGTACCGATCTGGCCGGCAATCTTAAACTCGGTGGGGTAATCAACCTTCAGAGAGGCGATTTCGTTGGTGGGTACATCGTCGATCAACAGCCAGTCGCCATTCTTGAAGTTGGACAGCATGTTGTTGGCATCATCGGACAGATAGAACACGATCTCTTCCATGGTGATGGCATCGGCATTGTAGTAGTTGGGGTTCTTGGTCAGGACGATCTTGGAGTTGTGCTCCCATGCAGTCATGGTGTAAGCGCCGTTGCAAATGTAAGTGGAAGGATCGGTAGCCCAAGCTTCGTTGGAAACCACATCCTCGCGAACGGGGTAGTAAGCGGGGAAAGCCATCAGCTCTTCCCAGTAGGCAACAGAATTGTTCAGGGTCACAACGATGGTCTTGTCGTCGGTAGCTTCCACAGCCAGATTGTCGGGGTAGCCCTTTACAATCTCGAACATATAGCCGTAGTCAGCACCCAGAGCGGTGGAGGCAGCGCGCTTCCATGCGAAGACGAAGTCGCCGGCAGTCAGAGCCTTGCCGTCAGACCACTTCAGGCCGTCACGCAGGGTGTAGGTGTAGGTCACGGTGCCGTCGGCGTTCACAACGCCCTCGGTCAGTTCCTTGGCGCAGTCAGCGGCAATGATCAGGTTGCCCTTGTCGTCCTGAGCCCACTTGGCCAGGCCGGCAAACAGGTGTGCGGTCAGGGTAGCGCCGTCGACAGCAGAGTTCAGAGCGGGGTCGATGGTGTCAGGCTCAGAGGCAAGACACACAGAGATGGAGCTGGGACCATCGTTCTTCTTGGTGTCGTCGCTCTTGGAAGCGCAGGCGGCCATGCTCAGAAGCATAACCATAGCCAGCAAGATACATAAAAGTTTCTTCATGATTCATTTTCCTTTCTCATTTTCAATTTATTCAGATCCGCAGTACGGACTTGAAAACAAAATTATCCGATGTGCTCGAAGTTGTGGCAGGCCACGAAATGGCCGGAGGCGACCTCCTTGAATTCCGGCATTGTTTCCGCGCAAGCGGGCGTAGCATGGGGGCAGCGAGTGCGGAAGGGACAGCCGGAGGGAGCGTTCAGAGGGCTGGGAATGTCGCCGGAGAGGACAATGCGCTTGTTTTCTCTGGCCTTCTTCGGATCCGGCAGGGGCACGGAGCTTATCAGGCTCTTGGTATAGGGGTGCAGGGGGTGATCGTAAATCTCCTTTGCGTCCGCCAGCTCCACCATTTTACCAAGGTACATCACGGCGATTCTGTCGGAAATGTGCCGCACCACCAAAAGATCGTGGGCAATAAAGAGATAGGTCAAACCCATCTGATCCTGCAGCTCGTCAAACATATTGATGACCTGAGCCTGAATGGAAACATCCAAAGCGGAAACCGGCTCATCACAGACCAGAAACAGAGGATTCACGGACAAAGCCCGGGCAATGCCAATACGCTGCCGCTGGCCGCCGGAGAATTCATGGGCGTATCGGTTGGCATGCTCGGAATTGAGGCCCACCCGTGCCATCAGCTCCAGAATCTTTTCCTGCCGCTCCTTGGGGGAAGAATACAGCTTGTGCACATCCAGAGGCTCGGCAATGATGTCGGCCACGGTCATGCGGGGATTCAAAGAGGAATAGGGATCCTGGAACACCATGGCGGACTTGCGTCGGTACTCCAGAATATCCTTTTTGGTTTCGATTTTCTTGCCGTCAAACCAGATTTCTCCTGCGGTGGGCTTATACAAATGCAGAAGGGTTCTGCCCACGGTGGTTTTGCCGCAGCCGGACTCGCCAACCAGGCCCAATGTTTCGCCCCGGCGGATAGCAAAGGACACATCGTCCACAGCCTTCAACGGCTTAGAGGTGAACAATCCTGTGGTGATATTGAAATACTCCTTCAGGTGCTTGACCTCTACCAGTACATCCTGGCTCACGCTTCGTCACCGCCTTCCTTTTCCATGGCTTCCTTCATATTGACCCAGCAGGCGGCCTGATGCATATCGTTGATCTGCATCCGCTTACAGCGTTCTCTCAGGCAGATCTTCATGGCCGCATCGCAGCGTGGCGCGAAGGGGCAGCCCTTGGGCATATTCAGTAGGTCAATGGGGGTGCCCGCGATGGGCTCCAGCTTCTCGCCGTCATTGTCTACGGTAGGAATGGAACGCATCAGACCCTTGGTATATTCGTGTTTGGGGTTGTAGAAGATCTCATCGGCGGTGCCTTGCTCACAAATAGAGCCGGCATACATGACGATGACCTCGTCGCACATCTGGGCAACGACACCCAAATCATGGGTAATCATGATGATGGCCATGCCCAGTTCCTTCTGCAGTTTCTGCATCAGTTCCAGAATCTGAGCCTGAATGGTTACATCCAGGGCGGTGGTGGGCTCGTCGGCAATCAGGATGTCCGGCTCACAGGCCAGAGCCATGGCAATCATCACACGCTGACGCATACCGCCGGAAAACTCGAAGGGATACTGTTTCATCCGCTTTTCGGGTTCGTTGACATTGACCAGCTTCAGCATTTCCACGGCCCGATCCCATGCCTCTTTCTTGTTGCGGTTGGTGTGGAGCCGGATGGCCTCCATCAGTTGGTGTCCGATGGTGTAGGTGGGATTCAGGGAGGTCATGGGATCCTGAAAGATAATGGATATCTTGTTACCCCGGATTTTCTTCATCCCCTTCTCTCCGATGCCTACCAACTCCTGACCGTTGAATTTCACGGAGCCGGAAATGATTTTTCCGGTTTTTTCCAGAATTTGCATAATGGAGTAGGCAGTAACGGACTTGCCGGAACCGGATTCGCCCACAATGCCCAGAACCTTGCCATGATCCAGATAGAAGGACACGCCGTTGACGGCCTTCACCTCACCGGCTGGGGTAAAAAAGGAGGTATGGAGGTCATTCACTTCAAGCAGTGCCATATGGATTCTCCTTTCTCATCTTTTGAGCTTGGGGTCGAAGGCATCCCGCAGACCGTCACCGAACAGGTTCAGGGAAAGCACCACCAGAGAAATGGTCACAGCGGGGATAACCAGCCGGTATGGGTAGGAGTTGATGCCGTTCAGCGCGTCGGAAGCCAGGCTGCCAAGGCTGGGCATAGGGGCATTGACGCCAAGGCCCAGGAAGGACAGGAAGCTCTCGGTAAAAATGGCGCTGGGAATCTGCAGAGCGGTGGAGATGATGATCACGCTGATGCAGTTGGGAATCAGATGCTTGCGGATGGTCCAGCCGGCCCCGGCTCCTGTGGAGCGGGCTGCCAGAACATATTCCTGCTCCTTAAGGGAAAGAATCTGTCCACGTATCTGCCGCGTCATACCAACCCAGTACAGCAGGGCAAAGACGATGAACAGGGAGATCATGTTGCTGCCCAGTTTGTTCAAGACGGTGTTCTCGATGATCGGCCCCAGGGTCTGCTTCATGACGGAAGCAAACAGGATAATCATCAGGGTATCAGGCAGGGAATAAATAATATCCACGATCCGCATGATAAACATATCCACCTTGCCGCCGCAGTAACCTGCGATAGAGCCCATAGTGATTCCGATGATCAGCACAATCAAACTGGCAAAAAAGCCCACAGCCAGAGATATCCGGGTTCCGTAGACCACACGGATGAAATAATCCCGTCCGGCAGAGTCGGTGCCGAACACATGGGGGAATATCTTTTCTCCGGCTTCCATTCTTTTCAGCTCGGTTTTGCCGTATTCAAAGGGAGCAAGGTTATTGTAGGAGGCATCTACAGGACGGCCCGGAGTGATGCCCAGCATAGTGTCGTAGGAATAGGGCCAGAAGTAAGGAATAATCAGCGCAGCCAGAGTGATAAGGATAATGACAATCAGGCTCACGGTAGCCACCGGGTTGTGCAGCAGCCGCTTCATACCATCCTTAAAGAAGGTGGTGGAGGGGCGCATCTGCACCATGTATTCCTTTTCCTCCGCTGTTGCGGGGAGAAAGTCATCCAGATCCACATGAAGGCTGAAGGGATTCTTTTTCATTGCTTATTCTCCTTACTCCAGGTTGATTCTGGGATCGACAATTTTGTAGAGGATATCGCTGACCAGGTTCATCACCACAATGAGCAGCGCCAGCACAATGGTGGTGCCCATAATCAGAGGGTAGTCACGGCCGATGATGGAGCTGACAAAGGCTCTGCCGATGCCGGGTACGGCGAATACCTGCTCAATCACCAGAGATCCGGTGACAATATAGGCCAGCATGGGCCCGGCGTAGGTGATTACGGGAATCAGGGAATTCTTCAGCGCATGGCCAAAGATAATCTTTGTGGGAGGCACGCCCTTGGCCCGGGCGGTTCGTATGTAGTCCTGGCTCAGCACATCCAGCATAGATGAACGGGTAAGCCGGGTAATGTTAGCCATGGGAGACAGGGACAATGCGATGACCGGCAGAATCAGGCCCTTGGCGCTGTCGCCGTTGGCAGGGAGCCAACCCAGCTTCACGGAGAACACAATGAGCATTAGCGAACCCATAATGAATGACGGCATGGAAATGAAAGCAGTAGTCAACACCATAATGAATTTATCAATGAACTTATTGCGGCGCAAGGCTGCCACAGCACCCAGCACAATGCCGGAAGCAAGCGCGATAACCGCCGCCAAGAGACCCAGCTTGGCGGATGTCCGCATACCGTCCATGATGACATCGATAACCTGACGACCACGGAGCTTAATGGAAGGGCCAAAATCAAACTTGGTAACAATATCCTTCAGATAGGTCACATACTGCTCCATCAATGGCTTGTCCATGCCGTACTTGGCCTCCAGCGCCTCCTGAACGGCTTTGGTAACCGCTTTCTCTGCCAGGAAGGGGCCGCCGGGGACAGCGTGCATGACGAAAAAGGTCACAGTAATGACGATCCAGACAGTCAAAATCGCCATGGCGATGCGTTTGAGAATATACATCAGGGTTTTGGAATTCATCCGGATCCTCCCTTTCCCATTATCGAGGAAGACGCAGCCCTCCCCGCAGACTCAGTTTGAAAAAAAATATTGAAATTATATGTCTAATTATTCAAATTGGCAACTGTAATTATTTCTTAATATTATCAATAAATTTACATTGATTTTGTAGCATTTGCTCGAATAGTGTCCACGCCTGGAAGTCAAGTGTAACAGTCAGGAAGAGCTACTCTATGTGGAGAGCGTTGTTTTTCCCGAGTGGACAAAATGTGAAAAAAGTATGAAGAGGCATCCACTTCCGCGGTTTCGTAAATTCTTGAAGTATGCTGTATATTCTGTATATTTTGATCGTCTCGCAGACAGGATGGCAAATTATTGTTTAGAATCGGTCATTCATTGAAGCCGCAAAACGGCAGCAAACGGCGTAATCTCTGAAGCCAATCATTCAATCAAAGAAATAAAAGCAAATTAGGGTTGGGGCGGAACTTACTTAAGAAACCGCGCAGGCCGTCAGTAAACCCCGGTTTTGCATCGGGCAAAACCGGGGTTTTGAGCTTTGGGGGGTATCCGGCTAAAAACTTCAGCCGGGAAAAATTATCTCAGGAAAAGCATAAAAGCCGTAAGAATCGTCAGAAATGCGAAATTGAAAATGCTGAACATGGCTACATAGTAGCCCGTCTTGCCCGGGTTGTGGCTTACATACTCCCGGAAGGTGATAAGGCTGGCAAGAGAGGCAATGAGGGTGCCGGTGCCGCCGATGTTAACGCCCACAAGAAGGTCGGCATAGTTGCCGGTAAACTGGGAAAGCAAAATGGCAGAAGGCACATTGCTGATAAACTGGCAAGAAGCGACGCTAAAGAGCAAAGTGTTCTTTTCCAGCAGAGCGGAAAACAGATTTCTCACCGCCGGGATTCTCGCCATATTTCCGGCGAATATGAAGAAAAACACAAAGGTGAACAGCAGACCGTAGTCCACCATTTTCAGAGCTTTCCGATCCATAAACATCAGAACTACCGGGATAACGGCAAGACCTACAAGATAAGGAACGCCACGGAACACAATGGCAATCGCCAAGGCGAAAAGCGCCAAATAAGCGGTTGTGCGCCCCGGCTGGAAGGAAATTTCCTGCTCCCGCATCTCCAAAGGCTCAGGCTTTACAAAAATCAGGCAGCATAGGGTAATCATTGCGACTGCCAGAATAAAGGGAGGTGCCATGATTGCCAGAAACTCGCCATTGGGAATAGCGAACTTGGAGTACAGATACAGGTTTTGGGGGTTGCCAAAAGGTGTAAGCATGCCGCCCAGATTTGCGGCAATGTTCTGCATAATAAAGGTAAAGGCCATATACTTATCCTTCCCGGTGGTATGCAGCACAAAGTAGCCCAAGGGCAGGAAAGTGAGCAGCGCCATATCGTTGGCAATGAGCATAGAGCCGATAAAGGTAATGTACACCAGCACCAATACGCTCAACCGGGCATTGCGGAAACGGTGAACCACACAGCTTGCCAAAAGATAGAAGAAATTGATGTTTTTCAGCGCACACACCACAGCCAGCACACAAAACAGGCAGGTAAGGGTACGGAAATCAAAATAGCCAAGGTAAGCGCTGTCCACAGGGATTACCATAGAAGTAATGATTGCGGCCAAAAGCGCAATGCACATAACCATATTCTTTTTGACATACAGCCCGACCCGCTGATGAAACGGCATCGGTATAGCACGAATATGCATAAAAAGCCTCTTATCTTCTAAGTCTCCCATAAATCACCGGATTTCTCCGGTAAACAGGGATAAATTTAGCATAGATTGGGGACAATATCAAGATAAAACCGGGCTGAATTTTGCATAAAAATGCAAAGAAAAAGCCGGAGTTTTCCGGTAAGTATTTCCACTCTCCCCTGCTTTCCTATCCGTTTTTCTCCCCGGCGGTTTCTTCCGAACGGAAATCCGGCTCGGGGTGGGCAGGGTTGACATGCACCATGATATGCTTTACCTTCTCAAATTGGGTTTCAATGGCCGTGTGTACCCGCTCCGCGATGGTGTGGCTTTCCCCAAGGGATAGCTGCGCATCCGCACGAATCTCAATATCCACATAGATCCTGTTGCCAAAGATACGGGTATGAATCAAATCTACCCCAAGCACGCCGGGCTGCCGGGAAGCGCAGTTGCTTATCGCCTGCTCCATTTCCTCACCGCAGGCGTGATCGACCATTTTGTTTACGGCATCCATAAAAATATCAAACGCCGCCTTGAGAATAAACACACAGATTGCCAGGCTGGCAATAGGGTCCAGCACCGGATACCCCATTCTTGCTCCCGCAATTCCAATCATCGCTCCAACCGAGGACAGCGCATCGCTGCGGTGATGCCATGCATCTGCCATCAGCGCGCCGGAGTCCAGTTTCTTTGCGTAAAACCGGGTATACCAGTACATGGCTTCTTTTGTGACGATGGAAACTGCCGCTGCCAGCAATGCCAGTCGTCCCGGAACGGTAAACTGATGTGCGCTGCCCGCAGTAATCTGCTCCAACGCAGCATGGCCGATAAACAGGCCTGTAATAACCAGAATTACCGCCAGCACAATGGCGGCAACACATTCAAACCGTTCGTGGCCATAGGGATGATCCCTGTCCGAGTCCTTTGCCGAAATTTTCACTCCGATAATGACAATAATGCTGCTGAACACATCCGAAGCGGAATGAACGGCATCGCTGATCATGGCACCCGAATGGGCAAGTATTCCGGCAAGAATCTTAAACAACGATAAAACTGTATTTCCAAGAATGCTGACTGTGGATACGCGGATTGCAGTCGCCTCGAACTGCTCCGGCGGGATAGCTGCGCCGCTGGGGCGCTTCGTGGGAATTTGTTTTTCCATAACAGTTACCTCCAAATGACTTACAAGATAACTCTATGGCACTTGCTTTCCGCGGGTGCATAAAAAACGCCCACGGAACCAGTAATCGTAACTTACTGTCCCGTGGGCGAGAACTCCACTGTCACATTCGTGACCCGGCTCCGGGCAAAGCCCTGGCTTGATCAGTTTGTACTGTAGTTGGTATGCAGTACAAAGAGTACGGATAGTGTACCAAACAGGAGCCGTTCTGTCAACAGAAAATTCGGTTTTCGCAGGGCTTTCTCTGTCTGTCACAGAAACGCACACATCCATTCACACGGAAAAACCCGGCGCATAGAATGGTACACGAAAGGAGCGTTTCTTATGGATTCTGTTTTTTCTATGCCGTGTGGATGCGGCCACAACAGGAGCGATCCGGGTCCTGTCCCCTTTGCCACAAATATTCCGCAGGTATCGCAGCAAAATCAAAACTTTCGTGCCGCGGTTTGGACGGGCACCAACTTGCAGTTGACTGTAATGTGCATCCCTTCCCGAGGCGAAATCGGTTTGGAAATACATCCGCAGACAGACCAGCTCATCCGTGTTGAAGAGGGTCAGGCATCTGTTCGGATGGGACAGAGCAGAGAGCAAATGGCCTTCCAGCGCTGCCTTGGCGAGGGAGATGCCGTACTGATCCCCTGTGGAATCTGGCACAATGTAGTGAACACCGGAAATCGGACATTGAAGCTCTCCTCCATCTATGCCCCGCCCCAACATCCCAGGGCAGCGGTGCACCGAACGAAGGCAGAGGCAGAACATGAAGAGAAATAACCTTATACTTATGAAAAAATTGTATCCTAAATTCCACAAGAATTATCACATACATTCTCTTCAGGAATCGGTAGATCAA
>JBJDYH010000251.1:0-9036 GCA_051867135.1 Faecousia sp.
TACCTATGAGTCGCGGTACATCCATTCGAGCTGCTTTGGTAACGCGCTTACCATTGCAGCTTCCGTGAAAACCCGGATTGTCGCTATCGCACAGACTCTCGTTAATAACACGGGTAGCGGCTTGGGTATGTCCGGCGATTGGTGTCAGCGCTTCATCTACTGGCTTTGTGGCGCCAGTGGCATGAATGTTTCTGGCCTTCCTTATAGTGAAGGCTACTGTGGCAGAGCGCGTTTGGCAATGGTCGCTTCTGGCAAGGGGACTTGGCATCAGCGAGGTGATGGCTATGTCCCGTCTGCTGGCGATCTGATCTACTACGGTGAACTGAATTCGGATACTTCCCGACATGTTGGCATTGTTGTTACCGGTGGTAACAATTTCACAACTGTAGAAGGGAACATGGGAGGAAATGAAAATGGATCGTTAAACAAAGTTAAGCTTTGTACCGGCTCTGTTAGTTCAGGAAAATCTAATGGTGACGACTACCAGGGCTTCCTCAAGCTTAACATTTGATCATCTGTGCTCCTGTGCAGGAAAACTCCTGCACAGGAGTTATTGCAAATTGATCTCTGAAAGAAACGCCGATGGTGCAGGCGGGTTATCAGGATGAAAAATGCTTCCAAACACATAAAGGCTATCATCAAAACCAGAAGCAAGTCCGAGAGAAAGATACACACTGTCGTATCCTTCCAAAGGAATCTCATGGAATCCATCTTCGGAAATAATATATCGCGCATTGGGCAATTCTGTTTCTTCCTTTGTGACAGCGAGCATCATATAGCAATCTTCTGCGCTTGAACCACTCAGAATCACCCGGTAGTCCTCGTATACCTTGAAGCCGATTGGTTCAAGCGCTTCATCTACTACCACATAAAAGCCATGTTCGTCGCTATTTGATAATTGCTGTCCAGAAAATATGATTCCCTTCGAAAATACATCCGCATCAAAGACATTGAGACGTGTCCCCTTGTTTGACTGCAGCGAGTCCGCAAGCGGAATCTTTCTGCTTGCAAGCAATGCGCCTTCCGTGTCTCGTACCACGACATACAATTCTGCTGCGTCTTTACTACTCCCGACGATATACATTTTTCCAGCGAAGACAGCACAACGTTGATAGACGTACTCACTTGTTTCTTGCTGATCCTCCCAAAGAACCTTTCCGTCCGGCAGCATCCGTCCGCACCACGGCATAAGGTTTTCATCTGCCCCTATCAAAAAAAGATTGTTTTTTACAACGGAAAAAGAGCGGAGCTGCTTAGACATCATTCTTCCATATTGTGGTGGCTCCATCTCCGTTTGTTGGATAATATAGCTTTGCTCAACGGAGTGATCAAAAACCAGCAGCCACAGCGTATCATCACAATACATTGCATCATTGATATAAGCTGCATCCTTCTTAATATTCGGATGGTCAATGGTATGCTGATAGAGAATATCTCCAGTTTCATTCATCAGGAGATAAGACTCATTGGAATAAACACACGCGTAATTTCTGCCAAAGCAAACGCCAGAGACAGTCCCGCCAAGTTCAGAATGGGTAAAGACTCTCGCAAATGTTGGATAGTTTGAATCAGGTTCAAAATTCATTTCCCCATCCACCCGCTCTGCAAAGGCCAATGCCACAGCAAGGCAAGCATGAAGAAGGAAAAGACAGAACGCAATGCCACGCCTTTTCATCCTGCAGTTCTCCTCTCTCAAATCTGTTTCTATTATACAATGATAGTAGAATGTTTTTCAATCCCATGCGTTCAGGATGCTCCTACTATCGGCACTAATGATATGTGTCTAAACTCGCGGACGATTTTTGGTTTTCACTGTGCTATACTGGTAGCGTCGAAAGAGTGAAAGCTACCCGCGAGACTAAGTGGGCAAGCATGCACGACCAACAAATGGTACGCGCTGTGCAAGGAACGCAGCGCTGCCAAACAACAAAGCCTCATAGAAACCGGCAAGGCCGCTCAGGCAACTGAGTGGCCTTTTGTTATGTGGTCAGGCGCCATGTCATCACGGCGCCTTTTCTGTCCCCCTTCTATGGGCGAATCAAGGAAAGGAGGTGAACCTATGGACGCAAGTCTGCAAACCATTCTGGAGGCGGCGCTGCAGCAGGGAATCTGGGCAGCTCTGTACATATACCTGTTCTTCCGCATGCTCAAGGAAAACGCGGCGCGGGAAGAACGCTACCAGCAGATGATCGATCATCTGAGCAATGACATTGCCGATGGCATTGAGGATATTCAGAATCGTCTGGATGCCCTATCACCCGCGGCTTCCGGCAAAACCTGAGCGGAATCCGCTTTCTCTAACTTATACCTATCCAATCACAACACCAAGAAAGGAATTTTGAATCATGAAAAATATGAACCATAAAACGCCTGTTGTTACTAAGGCGTTTGACGCCCCCATCAGCGCGGAAGAAATGCAGCGCATGCCCGGTCGGGAAAACCGTGAAAAGCGCACCCGTGCCGGCAAGATTTTCAACCTTGGCCGCGGCCTGCACCAGGCGGTACTCTTTGCCGATCCCGTGCATTACCACAGCAAGGCTACCGGTCAGTGGGAGGAGATCGATAACACCCTCATCCCTGTGACCGACGCGGCCGGCGGCGTGTATCTGACCAACCGTGCCAATGACGAGCTCAACGTTGAGTTTCATTCCACCAGTGATGTGGCCACCGTCCTTATGCAGGACGACAATGACCGTCTGCTGGCCTGGCGTCTGGAAGACGCTCAGGATGTCGCTCCCGTGCGTGTAGGCAGGCCCTGCCGCGAGCATGATGCTTGCGATCTTCGCCGCGACGTGCTGGCGCATCTGGAGGATGAGGCGATCTATCGCAACATCTTCCCAGGCGTTGATCTTCTCTGCCGTGTTCAGGCGCTGTCCTTTAAGGACGAGCTGATCTTCTCTACCAGAGAGTCTGTCCGGCCTGTAACCTTCGTTCTCGCCGCTCCTGATCTCGCCCCTGAACAGGCGGAGAATGGCGATATTGAATTTATCGCTCCCACGGGTGAAACCGCCTATGTTCTCCCTGCCCCGTTTATGAAGGACAGCACGCCCGAGGGCATCCATGGCGCAGTTCGCTGCGCATTGATTCCCTCTGGCGAAGCGGGCATCTGGCATATGACCTATACGCCGGATGAAGCCTGGCTTGCCAACGCACAATTCCCGGTGACACTGGACCCTGCTGTCATCAGCAAGAAACATTCCTCCGCCATTGAGGATAACTTTATTACCAGCGCTAAGCCGTCTACCGTGCAGCCCTATGCCGGTACGGGTATGACGATCTCCAACAGCAGCACCAACTGGGGCACCAGCAAGGCCTTTGTCAAGTTCCTTGATTCCGGGCTGCCGTCTATTGACTCCTCGTACTATGTCACCAAGGCGTACTTCTCTGTCATGACCAAGAGCGCGCCCACCACGGCCGCCTCCATTCTTCTGAAGGAAGTGCTGGGCAGCTGGAGCAGCCAGACCATTACCTATAACAATGCGCCGTCGCTGAGCGACAAGGCGCTGGATTATCAGTACATGTCCGCGAACAGCACTTGGTATACCTACGACATCTCCAATCTGGTGCGCAAGTGGTATGGCGGGACCAACTATGGCCTTGCTCTTGAGGCTGGCAGCCGTACCTACTTTGAGCTGTACACCAGCGATCATGCTTACAACAAGCCGTATGTAACCATCAACTACATTTCCTTGGCCGGTTTGGAAGATTATCTGGTCTACGAGGATCAGGATGTGGGCCGTGCTGGCGTGGGTCATGTCAGCCTGTATAACGGCAACCTGATTTTCGAACGTCAGGATTCCTCTTGCAGCGGCAGCCGCATGCCGGTTTCTGTCAGCCATATCTATAATTCCTGCTATCGCAACGTCACCGCCTTCGGCGCAGGAAAGGGCTGGAAGATGAATGTGCAGCAGACGCTGCACAAGGAAACGCTGACGGACACTTCCGGCAATGTGACATACTATGTCTATATGGATGCAGACGGAACCCGTCATCACTTTAAGTCCGTCTCCGGCGAATGGAAGGATCAGTCCGGCCTGGGCATGAAGCTCACGATTTCCGGCAGCACCGCCACTATTACCGATAAGGGTCATAACACGATGGTCTTTGACCTGCCCACTGTGGAATTTGCGGGTAACTACGCCAATGCCAAGCTGATCAAGACCATGTCTGACGCCTGCGGCAATACCATGACGGTCACCGCCAGCGGTCTCATCGTCAGCAACGTACAGGATGGCATCGGGCGAGACACCGGTTTTTCCAATTATGACGGTCATGTAAGCACTATCTACGCACCCGGCTATTACGAATCCGGAGCCTGTGGCTTTGAATATGATACCAATGGCTGTATGACCAGGGTGTGGGAGATTGCCGGCGAGCCGGGTATTGAAGAAATGACCTACACCTATGACGCCAACGGCCTGCTGACATCCGCCACCAACTGCGATGGTCTAAAGGTGACCTACGAATATTACACGACCCGTGAACCCTTCCGCGTCAAGCGCGTGAGAATCACTGGCGGAACCCTGTGTGCCTATGACCGTACCTATGAGTACAAGGATTGCCTGACCGTGGTCACCGACAATCTGAGCGGCAAAAAGCTGTTCTATCACTTCAACGACTATGGCAACTGCATCTCTGTCAATGACCAGCTCGGTTATGCCGCTTTTGCGAAATACTCCGACAGCAACCCTGTCAACCATCCTGAAACCATTTCCAAGATGCAGCGCTCAGTGGTAAACCTCTTGAAGAATCACAATTTTGAATCCAGCGATGGATGGAGCTTCACCAACGCCAATAGCGCAGCCGGTAATACCATCGACTATTCCACCGATTCTCCACACATGGGAACCCGCTGTGTCAAAGCCACCGTTGTCGATGGTTTCCGCTGTGATATGCAGCAATGGGTTACGCTGGAAAGAGGCAAGACCTATACAGCGTCCTACTACGCCAAGTGTACGGGCAGCATGCGCGTCTGGCTGGAAACCTATACTTCGGATGAGGGTTGGACCGTCTTTGAAAAGCCTCCTGTTCAGGCAGTCTCTGCGTATCAGCGCTACCAGAACAGCTTTATCGTTCCGGGAACGAGCGGAACGTGCAGCGTATATATCGGTATTCGCATTGGCAGCGGCAATGGTACTGCATGGGTGGATAACGTCCAGCTGGAGGAAGGCCCTGTTGCCAATCGCTACAACATGCTGATCAACGGTGACTTCACCTTTAACGCCGGCGCGCATCCCACCGGCTGGAGCAAAAATAGTTCCAACGACGCTTCCGACATTGTTTATACCACCTGCACCGGTACCAAGCCTGAAGGCTTGTCTGCCAACACCATGCGCATGTACGGTACTGGCCGCACGAAGTATGCTGGTATTTATCAGGATATTCCTGTTTCCGGCAATCAGGGCGATGTGTTCGTTGCAGGCGGCTGGTCCTTCAATTACTCCAAGCCGCGCATGGGTGAAGACTACCGCTATAATATCCGCGTAGCCTTCCTAAAGTCCGGCACCTCTTCTACCCGTGAAAATACCCCTTCCATTGAGTGGAGCGAGGAGTGGACGGATTGGCAGTTTGCCGCTGGGCCCGTGGTGGCACCCTGTGCCTATACCTCTATCCGCTTCAATGTAGACTATGAGCGGAACATCAACTACGCCGAGTTCGGCGGCCTGTTCCTGCATAAGGAGGAGTTCGGCCAGACGTATACCTATGACAGCAAGGGCAATGTGCTCTCCGCCAAGAACGCGGCCAGCCTGCAGGACGGCGCGACCTATGACGCCTTTGACAACATCCTGACCTACTACCAGCCCGGCCGGTCTTCCTCTGTAAAGACCACCATGGAGTGGGGAACCACGGATGCCGTAAAGAAGAAGCATCTGCTGCGCAAGTCCACCAGTCCGCTGGGCATTGTGAACGAGTATACCTATGACAGCCATGGCAATCAGCTGACCAGCAAGACCAGCAATGGTTCTCTCTTCATGAAGACCACTTCGGGCTATGATGAAGACGGCAATCATGTGCTGACGCAGACAGACGCGCGGGGCAAAACCGTAACGCACGTCATGAATCCATCCAACTGGATCTATATTGACACAGTGCAGTCGATCACCGACCCTTGCGGCCAGACGGTCGAATATGAATATGACCAGAACCGCAAGGTGACCAAGACCTCTGCCACGGTAAACGGCAAGGAATATGCCAACAGCTATGCCTATACCAAGGACAAGCTCACTCAGGTGAAACATAATACGTCTGCTTCCAGTGCAGACGACGTGACCTATAACTTCGCTTATGATGCCGTTGGACGTCCGACCACCGTGAAGGTGGGCACGCAGGCGCTGTCCACCACCGCCTATAACGCGGACGGCACTGTGGCAAACGTGACCTACGGCAATGGCGGCAAGGTGGTCAACGCCTATGACGGTTTCAAGCGCGTCACCGGCGTGCGGTATGACAATGAAACCACGGATCGCTTCTCCTATACCTATGGTGCCAACGGTGAAGTGGCGCAGGTGAAGGACAACGTGCGCGGAACTACGGTGACCAGTGAATATGATGTTGCCAACCGTCCGCAGCGCAAAACCACGATGGAAGGCAGCACGCACGCTTATACCGGCGAAGTCACCTATGACCAGTACAACAACCTTGCCACCTTCAAGGAGCAGGTAGGCTCTGGCCGCACGGCGTATACCACGACCTTCACCCATGACAACGAGAACCGGCCTACGCTGCTGAACTTCGGCGGCACGCGTCAGGTGGGATATGCCTATGATGGCATCGGGCGTATCTCCCAGCGGACGGTCAATGCGGGCGGCACGGCTGTTGCTACGGCCTACGGCTATCTGGCTGGCGGTCACGGCACGGGCAGCACTACGCCGCTGGTGCAGACCATTACTCAGTCCGGCGCGACGCTGACCTACGCCTATGACGACTGTGGCAACATCACCAGCGTCAGCGACGGCGTCAAGACGATCAGCTATGCCTACGATCTGCTGGGCCAGCTGATCCGAGCCAACGATCCCTATGACTCCACGGCGGGCAGCAATGGCACGACTTGGGTGTATGCTTATGATCTGGGCGGCAACATGACGAGCAAGAAGGCGTATGCGTATACCACCGGCACGGTCGGCGCTGCGGTCAGGACGGACAGCTTCACCTACAGTGACGCCAACTGGAAGGACAAGCTGACGGCGTACAATGGTGCGGCAATCTCCTACGACGCCATTGGCAATCCGCTGAGTGATGGCACTTGGACCTATACCTGGGCCAAGGGGCGCCAGCTGCAGAGCATGAGCAAGAGCGGCGAAACGGTCAGCTTCACCTACAATGAGGATGGCCTGCGGGTGCAGAAGGTGGCTACCTCCACTGGCACCACTAAGTACACGCTTCACGGTAAGAACATTGTACATATGACGAGCGGCAGCAACAGTCTGCACTTTTTCTACGATGCGCAGAATAAGCCAGCGGTGGTTTTGTTCAATGGAACTGCCTATGCCTACCTGTACAACCTGCAGGGCGACGTCATTGCGTTGGTTGACGCAAATGGCAGCAAGGTGGTAGAATACAAGTACAATGCTTGGGGCAAGCCGATCAGTAAGACGGGCACGCTCGCCAGCACACTCGGCACGGTGCAGCCTTTCAGGTATCGTGGATATGTCTATGATGAAGAGACGGGGCTCTATTACCTGAGGAGCAGGTATTACAATCCGATTTGGTGCAGGTTTGTCAATGCAGATGACACTGTTGAAAACGGAACTGGATATATCGGCTGTAATCAGTTTGCCTATTGCATTAACAATCCTGTCTTCAGAATTGATGAAGCAGGCACTCAATCGTTGGCTGCACCTGTGTGGGATTTTATTAAACAAAATGGTGCTCAATATGCCATGGCTGATGGTATGCTTCCAATTGGTGATACTATCGTTGCAGGAGCGTTTATCGCAGCCGGATGTCTATCTCTGGTGGATGCAGGAATCAGCATATATAATTCGATTTTCAATTCCCCTACCACTGTACCTGCACTAAGCAAAAAAATCGATTGGGAATCTGGTGATAAGAACCATATTTTGGGGGGCTCTAAAAACCATGGTGGTCATGACTGGAGTCCATTTGGAATTGGCCCAAACGATCCTAAAGGATGGGATAAGCTACTCCCTCTTTTGAAAATTGTTGCCGATCAAGGACAGAAATGGAATAATCCGAACCAGACCAAACCTATCCCAAACGTGGAATACTATATTTATCGTTTTGAACAATATTCTTGTTCCATTATCCTTAAGCTTTTTAACAACGGTGGTCAATATTCAATTTCGGATGCGTACCCAATACCGTAAACAGGGGGATGAATAACCGTGATTAAACAAATTAAAGATACCATTTCTAAAATGGAAAAGGACAAAAAACGATTAGATATCTACAGATACTTAAAAGAACAGTGGAAGTGCTATCCTGAATCGTCTCAGTTGTCTGTTTTAATTATTCAGCAAATGGTTTCTTTTTTGCTTGAACTTGAATCGCCGTGGGCTATATCAGAAAATGCGAACGAGTATCAATGTTATGCTGCTTTTTTGCAAGAAGTTCTTCAATATGGGATTCAATACCATAGCAAAAGTAAAATGTTTCTATGGCAGTTGTGCTACTACCTTGCGGGTATATCAACCTACCATTTTCTGTATGGTAAAGTTATTCAACTTGGATCGGCTAAGGATCTATTAAATCAGCTTTTAGATCAGGCAGACAAGCTGTTTCCGGACAGTAAGTTATTTCAACTTATTCCGTTGTTTCAAAAGGCTGATACCTCATGGAAAGCAAAGTTGCAGGAAAGTGAAGTAGTGTCTATTCGCAGTGAAATAGCAGAATGGAATTTACAGGCCAATGCGGTTGATCAAGAGTTGCTTGACTTGTTTGATTTTCTTGATTAAAGCATGCGTCTTTGATAAAACGACACTTGGCGGAGTCTCTTCGAAGGCTCCGCTTTTTGCGTTAAGTTCCTATGGCGCTGGACTTTTGGGGCGAGTGAGCAGATAGTGTGCCCTTCCAACG
>JBJDYH010000252.1:0-2136 GCA_051867135.1 Faecousia sp.
TACCGGGAAAGACAGATCCGCTCGAATTGTGCGTTGAATGCCCATTTGATGACCTTGTCATCAACGATGGCGCAGATAATCTCGTCTGGGATGGTCTCTCCACTTGCAAGATCTATGACCTTTACCGGGCCGCCGTCTACGGAGTAGCCGAACAGCAACACTTCAAAATCAGGAGACTGGCAGTAGCGATACACACCGCACTTGGCCAGATTCTCCGAAGAATAGGTTTCAATATCGATGGAAAGGTATTTCATACTGCCTCCTCCTTGGGATGGGTGGCAGAGGTTGCCCTCCACCACCCGGGATTAGGTTATCGCAGATCGCTCATGCGCTTTTCGTGATATTCCTTATCACGCTCGGCCCTTGCGGCCTCACGCTTTTCCTGCTTGCGGTCGTTGATAAAGTTCTGGACGAGGCAGATCACCAAGGCAATGCTGCCGATGGCCCAGATGCCCAGAAGGATGGTTACCAACAGATTCTGAATAAACTCCATGCTTCAGCCCTCCTTACGCCAGGAAATCGTCATCCAGATCGGTAGCGAAATCGTCAGCCGCAGAGGACTTGCCGCCCAGAGGCTCACCGTCACGGACCTTCTGGATGTTGCCCAGACCACAGGCGATGCCGCGGTTGCCGTTGGAGTTGAAGGCATAAAAGATGATGGACACACGGGCATAGCAGCCAGAGTAGACCTCGTTGCGATCCAGAATGGGCTGGACAGAGCGGTCGACGATCTGGGGAGCGGTGGTGCTGTTGGCGTTGACGAAGTAGGCACCCTGGTAGGCCTCGTCCTCACGCTCCACATCACCGTCTCTCAGGGGGAGCTTCAGAGCGGCCTTATTGGGGATCTTGCCACCAAACTTGGCGGCACCTTCCTTGATGGCGGCATCCACAGCGGCATTGATGGCGGCGATGGTCTTGGTATCGCTTTTGGGGATGATGAGGGAAACGGAATACTTGGGGGTGCCGCCATTGATGCTGGCAGGCTCCCAGACATTGGCGTAGGACAGGCGGACAACGCCGGTGACGACTTTGGTGGTTGCTTTCTGAGTAGTAGACATAGTTTTATTCCTCCGTAATTTCAGCAAAATCGTGGATTGCACCTGTATGGATGGCCGGACGCTTGTCAGATGCAGGAACAAGGGTCGGTTTGCCTTGGGGCTTGATGACCAAGCCGCCGAGGACTTCTGTGAAGGTTTTCTTGCCCATGAGCTTCTCCATCTCTGTGATGGGAATGAGGCTCTTTTTGAAGATGTCCCGATAACCGGCGGCGGTTGCGGCGGCAACGACAGCGGTTTCGTCGCTGTATTTGCGGATGCTACGGCCTTCCACCAGCTTGAAGCCGTTCCACTGCTTTCCGTGGTTGATGGCGGCATCCTGGGCATAGGCGGTGATTTCGTTGGCCCACTTGGTCAGATCGTCCAGCCGGGAGAGGATGTCCTCAATCTCCTCATCGGTGAGCAGCGGTGGCTTGGTGAACTCGTACCGAGCAAGAGCCAGCTTTTCTTCCGCTCTGGCACGGCACTTGACCGTAGCCTTGCAGAAGGTACACCAGGGGCCGGGAGTGAACTCACCCTCGCCTTTGAAGGCCAGCTCTGCTTTGGGGCGGAGTGTCTCTTCTGCCCATTCCTCCAGTTCAGCAACCGAGATGGTCCAGGTGGATACATTTTCTCGGCGTGGCTGGAAGATTGACATGGAGATGGTGTCGATGTCGTAGAGAGCATCGAAGAGCCGAAGGGCGCCCAATGCGTACAGCATCATCTGGGGATTTTCCTCCGCATCCACCAGAACTCCAAGGCCATACTTGAAGTCGATGATGTGCAGGAGCTTGTCCGCCACAATGAGACAGTCGCCGGTTCCGAACCCATCCGGGACATAGCAGGAGAAGTCCAGACGCTGCTCGATGAGGACGAAGGGGTCTGCGCAGTGTTGCTTGGCAACTTCGATCTGCTCCAGAACAAATTCCACATAGCTGTCTGTGTACATCTCCATTTCGTCGGAGTCGTACTTGCTGACCGGTCGGGTGGAGCGCATTTTCAGAGCTTTGCGGAGCTTATGCTCACACAGCGCGTGGGCGGCAGAGCCTTCCGCTGCGGCCTCCGAGGTTCTGTCGGCGAACTCCCGCTCCAGATTGGCGGA
>JBJDYH010000253.1:0-8960 GCA_051867135.1 Faecousia sp.
CGGAACCACGAACGGTGGGACGGATACCCATGTGACGGGTACGGCCGGCCTTACCAATGTGAACATTCTCGTGGTCCAGGTTGCCTACCTGACCGATGCAGGCGGTGCAGTTGGTGCGGATATAACGCACTTCGCCGGAGGGCAGACGAACCTGAGCCAGGTCGCCTTCCTTAGCCATAAGCTGCGCAGCGGCACCGGCAGAGCGGACAAGCTGTGCGCCGTGGCCGGGCTGCAGCTCCACATTGTGGATCACAGTACCAACGGGAATGTTGGCGATGGGCAGGCAGTTGCCGGGCTTGATGTCGGCGTTCACAGAGGAGATAACCTTGTCGCCGGCCTTCAGGCCGTTGGGGGCCAGGATGTAGGCCAGGGTGTCGTCCTCGTAACGGATCAGCGCAATGAAAGCGCTGCGGTTGGGATCGTACTCCAGACGCTCAACAGTAGCGAACATGTCTACCTTCTGGCGCTTGAAGTCGATGACGCGATACTTACGCTTGTTGCCGCCGCCCTGATGACGAACGGTGATGTGACCATAGCTGTTGCGACCGCCGTGCTTCTTGAGGGTCTCAACCAGGCTACGCTCAGGTTTTGCCTTCTTATCCACACCGTCGAAGCCGGAAACAGTCATGTTGCGGCGAGACGGAGTGTAAGGCTTAAAAGTTTTAATAGCCATTTGCGTTTCGCTCCTTTATGAGATGTGGATTAGACCATACCCTCGAACAGTTCGATGGTCTTGGAGTCGGCGGTCAGGGTCACGATAGCCTTCTTGTAAGCGGGACGGCGACCTGCGGGATAAGCGCCGGTGCGCTTAACCTTGCCCTGCATACGGACAGTGTTGATCTTGGAAACCTTCACACCGAAAGCCTCTTCAACAGCGGCCTTGATCTCGGTCTTGCTGGCGTTCACATCAACCATAAAAACATACTTCTTGTCAGCAACGTCAGCCATGGACTGCTCGGTGATGACGGGCTTTCTGATAATATCGTAAGCGTTCATTATGCGAATACCTCCTCGATCTTAGTCAGAGCGGCCTTGTCCAGCACCAGAACCTTGGCGTTCAGAATGTCGTAGACGTTGATCAGGTTTGCGAAGGTGACCTGGCAGCCGGGAATGTTGCGGCCGGACTTGACCACATTCTGGTCGGCGGCAGCGGTAACTACCAGAGCCTTGCAGTCGGCCTTCACAGCCTTCAGGAAAGCGGCGAAGTCCTTGGTCTTGGGAGAAGCCATCTTGATCTCGTCGATCACGATGATGGCCTGCTCGGCAGCCTTGGCGGACAGAACAGACTTCAGAGCCAGACGGCGGCTCTTCTTGTTCAGGCCGTAGCTGTAGGAGCGGGGCTTGGGGGCGAAAACGATACCGCCGTGGGTCCACTGGGGAGCACGGGTGCTGCCCTGACGGGCGCGGCCGGTGCCCTTCTGACGCCAGGGCTTTCTGCCGCCGCCGGAAACTTCGGCGCGGGTCAGAGCGCTCTGGGTACCCTGACGGCAGTTGGCCAGGTGGTTTTTCACCACATCATGGACAACAGACTCGTTGGGGGCAATGCCGAAAACTGCCTCGGAGAGCTCGATCTCGCCAACCAGCTTGCCGGACATATCATAAACATTGGTCTTAAGCATGATTTAAGATCTCCTTTCCTTAGCCATTTCTTGCGGAAGCCTTCTGGGGATTTCTGCCGGAAGCCTTCTGCGGGTTCTTGCTGATGTCTGCACCAGCCTGCTTGACCTTGTGGGTCTTGACAGTGTTGCGGATATAAACCAGACCGCCCTTGGGGCCGGGGATGGCGCCGCGGATAACGATCATGTTCAGCTCGCTGTCAACTTTTACAACCTGCAGGTTCTCGATGGTAACCTGCTCGTTGCCCATCTGACCTGCGCCGATCTTGCCGGGGAAGATGCGGGACTGATGGGAAGATGCACCCATAGAACCAGCGTGACGGTGAACAGGGCCGCCGCCGTGGGTCATATCGATGCGGTGCGCGCCGTGGCGCTTGATAACACCCTGGTAGCCGTGGCCCTTGCTGATGCCGGTGACATCGATCCAGTCGCCGGCGGCAAAGGTGTCAGCCTTGATAACGTCGCCGACATTCATGTCAGCAGCGCCGTCCAGCTTGAACTCCTTCAGGTGCTTCTTGGCTTCTACGCCAGCCTTCTTCAGGTGGCCAGCCTCGGGCTTGCTCAGCTTGTTTTCCTTGATGTCCTCAAAGCCAAGCTGTACGGCTACATAGCCGTCATTTTCCTCAGTCTTCTTCTGAGTAACGACACAGGGGCCTGCTTCCACAACGGTAACAGGGATCACCTTGCCGCTCTCATCGAAGATCTGGGTCATGCCCACTTTCTTGCCGATGATTGCTTTCTGCATGTTTGTTTACTCCTTTTTGTTAGGTTATTGGTTGACAGCCCATTGGGAGGCTTGCCAACATGACCCGTCCGCCCGATGCCAGACAGTGCGGGCAGCGGTAAAACCTATATAGAATGTATAGGTCTTACAGCTTTATCTCTATCTCAACGCCAGCGGGGAGATCCAGGCTCATCAGAGCCTCGACGGTCTTCTGGTTGGGGTTGAGGATATCGATCAGTCTCTTGTGGGTTCTGCGCTCGAACTGCTCACGGCTGTCCTTGTACTTGTGAACAGCGCGAAGGATGGTAACAACTTCCTTCTTGGTGGGCAGAGGGATGGGGCCGGAGACAGCAGCGCCGTTGCGCTTTGCGGTTTCTACGATCTTAGCTGCGCTGGAGTCGATGAGCTGATGGTCGTAGGCCTTCAGCCGAATGCGGATCATTTCCTGGTTTGCCATGGTTTGGTTTCCTCCTTGAATTTCGTACTCAGTTTGCGTGATGTCTGGGTACGGTGAACTGATTTTATTCACGCCGCCGTGCGTATCATTCCAGGCCATGAAAAATGGCCGACGCAAGGCCGACCTTTCCTCTGCCGCAGCGATATACGCAGCGCAAACAGAAGCAGTTCAGCCGCCCGATGACCGGACATACTCCGCAGAAGTTACCGCCTTTCGGCGCAATCTCCTGCATCATCGCAGTGCGCTGTGAGGGCATAATCCCCCTACACGCGCTCGATTATGATACCATACAACCCTTTCCTTGTCAAGCAGAAATTTAGAAAAAATCACAAAGTTCCCTTAGAATTTTTAGTGCTTTCGCAGAATGTTTTTTCTTGTAGAATGTGCCGCACCAAAGCTCCGCCTGCGGGAAGGTCTTGGCGCGGCGGACGAGCAATGCTCGCCCCTACGGAATTTCCGGTATCGTGGATGGAGGGGTGGATTTTGGCCCGCCCGATAAATGCGGCGCGTAAAAGGGAGAGCAAAGCGCTCTCCCTTTATACGTTATATATAGCATATTCATATCGGTTTTGTCCAACTACTTGATAAATTGGAATTTGTCGGTGAATCGCCACATGATTGTAGGGGCGGGTCTTGACCCGCCCGTTGCACCCGGTTTCCTGCGGCAGTAGGTTTCAGGTTTCGGGCCGGTCAAGACCGGCCCCTACAAAGGGTGCGGCGGTAAATTCCAATTTGTCGCTTTGTTAAGGAAATCCTATATATACATTATACATTATAATATATAATAAAATATATATTTAGCCCTTGTACCAGGGTTGGCAGGTCAGGTTGACACCCAGGCGTTTGAAGGTGTTCTCGTCCACGGCGGAGAGGATCACGCTGGAGTGCACCTCGCAGCCCCGCAAAGCGCTGATCTGCTCCATGGCCAGCTCCGCATTGGGGTCGCTGACGGCGCTGATGGACAGGGCAATCAAAACCTCGTCGGTATGCAGCCGGGGATTGCGGTTGCCCAAATGGTCTACCTTCAAATGCTGGATGGGGTTGATGGCCGCCGGGGAAATGAGGTGGACTTCATCGGGAATATTCCCAAGGGCTTTCAGGGCATTGAGAAGCAGCGCGCAGGAAGCGCCCAGCAAATCGGAGGTCTTGCCGGTAACGATTCTGCCGTCCGGCAGTTCCAGCGCTGCCGCAGGCTTGCCGGTTTTCTCCGCCAACTCCAGAGCCGGGGCTACCACCGGACGGTCTTTCTCGGTAACGCCCAGCTTGCGCATAAGCAGCTCCAGCTTGCGCACGGCATCTTCCCCGCCCTTGCCCCGCTTGGCATCGCACATAGCGGTATAGTAGCGGCGAATGATTTCCTGCGTGGAAGCGCTGTTAACCGCTTCTTCGTCCACAATGCAGTTGCCTACCATGTTGACACCCATATCCGTGGGGGATTTATAGGGACAGCAGCCCAAAATCTTCTCGAACATGGCAACCAGCACGGGGAAAGCCTCCACATCCCGGTTGTAGTTGACGGTGGTTTCGCCGTAGGCCTCCAGATGGAAGGGGTCAATCATGTTCACATCGCTCAGGTCTGCGGTGGCAGCTTCGTAGGCAAGGTTTACCGGGTGGTTCAGCGACAGATTCCATACCGGGAAGGTCTCAAATTTGGCATAGCCGGCATTCACGCCCCGCTTGTGCTCATGGTAGAGCTGGCTCAGGCAGGTAGCCAGCTTGCCGCTGCCGGGGCCGGGTGCGGTAACCACCACCAATTCCCGGGTGGTTTCCACATACTCGTTCTTGCCGAAGCCCTCGTCGGAAACAATGTGGGCGGTATCGGAGGGGTAGCCCTCAATGGCGAAATGGTGATAAACCTTTACCCCCAAGCCCTCCAGACGCTCCTGAAATGCCTTGGCGGCCCGCTGACCGTTGTACCGGGTAAGCACCACGCTGCTGACATACAGGCCGAAGCCCCGGAACACATCCAGCAGGCGAATCACATCCCGGTCATAGGTAATGCCCAGGTCGCCGCGGATTTTGTTCTTCTCAATATCGCCCGCGTTGATGGCAATGACCATCTCTACCTGATCCTTAAGCTGCAAAAGCATCTGCAGCTTGCTGTCCGGCTGGAAGCCGGGCAGCACCCGGGAGGCGTGGTAATCGTCATAGAGCTTGCCGCCAAATTCCAGATACAGCTTGCCGCCGAACTGGGCGATCCGCTGGCGGATCCGCTCAGATTGCATACGAAGATACTTATCGTTATCAAACCCCATTTTCATAGCCGCTATGCCTCTCTCTTTACAAAAATACCTTACCATTGTAGCCCAAACGGCGGCAAATAGCAAGCAAAAAATCGGCAGAATCCCCCTTTCCCGGATACATTATAATATAGCAATTCCCGGCACTTCCGAGAAAAAAAGCAGTTGAGAAAGCCGCGAAAAATATCGAAAAAAATTTTGCAAAGCCTACTTGACATTTTTTGCAAAGTGTACTATACTATTTTTGCAAAGTTAACTTAGCATCGTCTGAGTGGGAGTCGCGAACCCGAATCGGACGAGAGGAGCGAAATCTATGGAAACTAAGATCAAAGAATTACGCAAGGCCCGCAAGCTGTCCCAAGAGGAGCTGGCCGAAGCCGTGGGTACTACCCGGCAGACCATTACCTCCATCGAGGTGGGAAAATATACCGCTTCATTGCCCCTTGCCTATAAAATTGCCCGGTATTTCGGGCTTACCATCGAAGAAGTGTTTGACTTCTCGGATTTGGAGGAATGAATTATGAAACAATATCGAGAAAAACTGGTGATTTCCACCATTGTTACCGCCATTGCCTGCATCATTCTGGCGGTTTTCTGCCTGCTTGGTTTTATGTCGGAAGCAGGCTCCATCTCCTTTTTGACCCCTGTGAATGGGGATAGCCATTGGCACTCCCTGTGGCGGGGATTTATCTCCGGAGCCTCCTGCGGCGTTCTGCTGCTGATGGTTTTCGGCCTCGTACAGAATATTATGGCCCTGAAGGACGAAAAGCGGCTGAAAAAGCTCTATGTAAAAGAGCATGACGAGCGGAAAATTCAGATTTGGACCAGCGCCCGGGCATCCGCCATGCAGGTGTTCCTGATTCTGGGGCTGGTGGCCGGAATCGTTGCCGGATATTTCAGCATGACCGTCAGCATTACCATCATTGCCTGCGTACTGGCTCACTCCCTGATTGGCATTGGTTTCAAATTCTATTACAGTCGGAGGTTCTGACCCCAATATGGAAATGTATTTAATCGCCGCCGGGCTGCTGCTTAATTCGGCGCTGATTACCATTAACCGCTTTTGGAAGCACATCCCCGACAAGTTTTACCTGCCCGGCTTGATTCTGGGCATTGTGCTGATTCTTACAGGGGCAATTCTCCATCGGTGGGCGTAACTTTTTTGTCCGGTAAAAATGGATAGGAGGCATTGATTATGAAAAAATACAACATTCTGTCTCTCATCGCCATTGTTCTTTCCATAATTGCTATTGTCGGCTTTGGGCTATTCTTGGCCTTGGATGGCGAAAATCAGCTTTGGTTGGCTATGGCTCTGCTGTGCAACAGCATTGCCCTGTTTCTCCAGACATATGTCAATCGAAAAAAGAAAGGATAATTCCGTTATTCCCTTAAAGCCGCCGGTTTTTACTGGAAAAACCGGCGGCTTTTGTGATTTGACTTAGGGTCTTTTCCGTGGTAAGATAGGGAAAAAGAGACTGGGTATGGGGAGGTATTCCTATGAATCAGTTTTCCCGAACTTCCCTTTTGTTGGGGCAGGAAGCTATGCAAAAACTGAAAAATGCCCGGGTCGCGGTGTTCGGCCTGGGGGGTGTGGGCGGCTATGTGGTGGAAGCTCTGGCCCGCAGCGGCGTTGGGGCTTTGGAGCTGATTGACCATGACGAGTTAAGCCTGACCAATTTGAACCGCCAAATCCTCGCCACCCACGATACCGTCGGCATGGCGAAAGCGGAAGCCGCCGCCCAACGGGTAAAAGCCATTTGCCCGGACACGGAAGCGGTCGCCCGGCAGGTGTTTTACACCCCGGATACCGCCCAGGCGTTTGATTTTAGGAAATATGACTATGTGGTAGATGCCATCGATACCGTTACCGGCAAGCTCATGCTCATTCAAGCCGCCAAGGAGGCGGGTGTGCCCATAATCAGCAGTATGGGCACAGGCAACAAGCTGGACGCTGCCGCTTTCCGGGTAGCGGATATTTATGATACCAGCGTTTGCCCCCTTGCCCGGATCATGCGGAAAGAGTGCCGCAAACGGGGCATTGACAGCTTAAAGGTAGTCTACTCCCAAGAGGAACCTCTCTCCCCCACCCTATCGGAAGATGACATGGAAGAAATGCCCGAGGGCCGCAGAGCCTTGCCCGGGAGCGTTGCTTATGTTCCGGCAGTCGCAGGGCTGATTATCGCGGGAGAAGTCATCAAGGATTTGATAAAATAATGCTTATCGGTTTTCATCGGCTGCCCGAGAAATTGAAATTTACCGCCGTACCATAATAATACGCGTAGGGGCCGATGCCCACATCGGCCCGCAGAACGCAGAACGATGCTTCTACGGAACTGCGGCAAATCCGTAACACCCCAACGGGGCGATGTGGGCATCGCCCCCTACATTCACCCAATCCACACCCCGCCAAATTCCAATTTATCGCTTTGCTGAGGAAACCGATAAGTGCATAAAAACGCCGTCCGTTTTCGAGTCCTTCGGGGGCGGATATTTTTTCGGAATTGCTTTTTTGTACGGAGCATGGTAGAATGGAAATAGCTTATTTTGCCCGCAATCAGAAAGGAGAACGCGCCTATGTTTTATAAAAATGCCAGAATATTTGCTTCGGATTTTTCCTTCCGCCAAGGTGCTTTTTCCGTTGAGGAGGGGTTCTTTGCCTCCGTGTTCCCGGACACCGTTCCCGAGGACGCCATTGACCTGAAGGGGGCTACCGTAATCCCCGGTCTGGTGGATATCCACATTCACGGGGCTGTGGGGGCGGACTTTTCCGACGGCGATTATGAGGGTTTGAAGCGCATGGCATCTTTCCTGGCAGGCGAAGGCATTACCAGTTTTACCCCGGCTTCTATGAGCCTTCCTTATGACGCTTTGGAAAAGGCTTACAGCGTAGCAAAGCGATTCCGGGAGGATTCCAGCGCAGGATGTGCCCGGCTCATGGGCGTTCGCATGGAAGGGCCTTTCTTTGCGGAAGCCAAAAAGGGGGCGCAAAACCCCGCCTATCTGAAAGCGCTGGATTTTGAAGCATTCAAAAAACTGTATGACGGCTGCGAAGGGCTGATTCGCATGGTGGATATTGCCCCGGAGCTGCCCGGTGCTATCCCCTTTATCACCAAGGCCAGAGGTCTTTGTACCGTAAGCGTCGCCCACACCGACGCGGACTATTGCGCCGCCCGGGACGGCTTCGCCGCAGGTGCCAGCCATTTGGGGCATCTTTACAACGCCATGCCTCCCATGCACCACCGCAGCCCCGGGGTGATCCCCGCCGCTGTGGAAAATCCCACGGTCAAGGCCGAGCTGATTTGCGATGGCCTGCACAGCCACCCTGCCATGGTGCGTCTGGCCTTTTCCATGTTTGGCCCGGAGCGGATGATGCTGGTTTCCGATTCCTTAAGCTGCTGCGGTATGCCCGATGGGCAGTATTCGCTGGGTGGGCAGGAGATTCGCCTCTCCGGCGGTGTTGCCAAGCTTCGAGATGGCACCATTGCCGGCTCCGCGACCAACCTGTTTGAATGTATGAAAAACGCCATTGCCTTTGGCATCCCGGAGTGTGATGCCATTCGGGCCGCTACCTACAACCCCGCCTGCGCCATTGGCGCGGGGAAAGAAATCGGCATGATTTCCCCCGGCCGCCGGGCTGACTTTATCGTTTGCCGCAGCGACTTCTCCGGCAAGCGGGTATTTATCGGCGGAGCGGAGGTGTAATTTCCGAATCCGCTATGATGAATGCATATCGGTTTTCATCGGCTGAGCGATAAATCGGAATTTGGAGGAGAAATCCACATGAAAAAAATGATAAGTTTAATAGGCGGGATTTTAGGAATCCTTTGTGGAATTACTATAATAGCACTCGCGATAATTGAAATCGAGATACCCAAAACACTTTGGTTTGTTTTTGCTTTATGCAGTTTTTTGAATGCAATACT
>JBJDYH010000254.1:0-8812 GCA_051867135.1 Faecousia sp.
GCGATTGGAAAACCTCCACTTTACATGGATTTTACAAATCCTTGATAACGGACTTTACATGGATTTGATACGATAGTTACAGAAATTCAGATAGAGCGGAGGAACATCCCCAATGGATATTTTTCAGGTTTTGACCATGATTGGCGGCCTGTGCCTGTTTTTGTTCGGCATGAACATTATGGGGCAGGCTTTGGAGCGCAGAGCCGGCAGCTCTCTTCGTATCATTCTCGGCAAGCTGACCACCGGCAAGATGGCGGGGCTATTAACCGGCCTTGGGGTCACGGCGGTGATTCAAAGCTCTTCGGCGACCACCGTAATGGTGGTGGGCTTTGTCAACTCCGGGCTTATGACATTGCGGCAGGCCATCCATGTGATTATGGGCGCCAATGTGGGTACAACCGTTACCGCGTGGATTTTAAGCCTTGCGGGAATTGACAGCGGCAATGTATTCGTGCGATTGCTGAAGCCTTCCTCTTTTGTGCCGGTTTTGGCACTTGTGGGCATTATTTTCTATATGTTCTGCAAGAATACCAAGAAAAAGGACACCGGCCTGATCCTGCTGGGCTTTGCCACGCTGATGTTCGGCATGGAAACCATGTCCGGGGCGGTAAAAGGGCTGGGAGATGTCCCGGCGTTTCAAAACCTCTTTCTGCTGTTTACCAACCCGGTTCTGGGCGTACTGGCAGGGGCGGTTTTAACGGCGATTATCCAGTCCAGCTCCGCTTCCGTGGGCATTTTGCAGGCTTTGGCACAAACCGGGCAGGTATCCTACGGCGCGGCCATCCCCATTATCATGGGTCAGAACATCGGCACCTGTATCACCGCCATGCTCTCCTCCGTAGGCACCAACAAAAACGCCAAGCGGGCGGCGCTGGTACATCTGTCTTTTAATGTCATCGGCACGGCTGTGTGGCTGGTGATATTCTACCTTGTAAAATGGCTGTTTGCCCCGGCTTTGCTTACCCAGTCCGCCTCCCTGCTGGGAATTGCCGTTGCCCACAGCGTATTCAATGTGCTTTGCACCGGCCTGATGCTGCCTATGACCGGGGTGCTGGAAAGCTTGGTAAACCGCCTGATTCCCGAAAACGCGGAGAAGGAGACCCAAGCCGAGCTGGACGAACGGCTGCTTGCTACCCCCTCCATCGCCCTGGAGCGGTGTCAGGTGGTGGCGGCGGAGCTGGCCAAGACTTCCGTGGGGGCGTTGAAGGAAGCCCTTGCTCTGTCGGAGGGTGTTTCCCCGGAGGCCGCCCAACGCATCCGGGAAGCGGAGGATTTGACCGACCACTACGAGGATATTTTGAGCACCTATCTGGTGCATTTAAGCGCCAGACAGATTGGCGAAGCGGACAGCGCCGAGGCGGCGGAGCTGCTGAAAATCATCGGCGACTTTGAGCGCATTGCCGACCATGGGGTCAATCTGCTGGAATCCTTTGAGGAGCTGCGGGATAAGGGCCTGTCCCTGACGGTGGAAGCCCGGAAAGAATATGCCGTGCTTTCCTCTGCCCTCCGGGAAATTCTGGATACCGCGTTGGAGGCCTTCCTGAACAAGGATACGGATGCGGCGAAACGGGTAGAGCCGCTGGAGCAGGTGATTGACATTCTGAAGGAAAAGCTGCGCACCTGCCATATTCTCCGCCTGCAAAGCGGGAAATGCGCCATTGAGGTGGGCTTTGTCTGGTCGGACATTCTTACAAATTTGGAGCGGGTATCGGATCATTGCTCCAATATTGCAGGGTGTGTGATAGATATCGCGGAAAATAACATGAATCTCCATGAATCTTTGCGGGAAATGCGGCTGGGAAGCGAAGATTATCGTATACGATTTGAAGAATATATGATAAAATATTCTCTGACAGGCCAAATAGGAAAGGATATGATGGAATGATTTTTTGCGTAGAGGATGACCAGAGCATTCGTGACCTGATGATCTATTCCCTAAACGCGTCGGGCTACGAAGCAGCCGGCTTTCCCGACGGCGAGGGGCTGTTTTCGGCGATGAAACGCACCCGCCCTCAGCTCATTATGCTGGATATTATGCTCCCCGGAGAGGACGGCATTACCATCCTGAAAAAGCTGCGCCAAAGCCCGGTTACTTCGGACATTCCTGTGATTATGGCCAGCGCAAAGGGCACGGAGTATGATAAGGTAGTGGGCCTTGATTGCGGGGCGGACGATTATCTTGCCAAACCCTTCGGCATGATGGAAATGGTGTCCAGAGTCAAGGCGGTGCTGCGCCGCAGCGGCGCGGGAGAGGCACTTCGGGTTCTGCGCCTTGGCGAGCTGGAAATGAACGAAAACGGACATACCGTTTCCGTAGGGGGAAAGCGGGTGGAGCTTACCCTGAAGGAATACGAAATGCTTCGCCTGTTTATGGAAAATCCGGGGGTGGTTTTCACCCGGGATCAGCTTTTTGACCGGATTTGGGGCTACGGCTATGCCGGGGAAAGCCGGACGGTGGACGTACATATCGGCACCCTGCGCAGCAAGCTGGGCGCGGCGGGAAGGTATATCGAAACGGTGCGGGGCGTGGGCTACCGCATGGAGGAAAGTCTATGACCAAACGGATTTTTCGCAACATTCTGCTGGTGGCGATTTGCGTTTTCCTGGCTTCGGCCCTGCTGTTTATGACGGTTTTGTATGACTACTTCTCCGAAGTCCAGCAAAACCAGATGCGCACCCAGCTTGATTTTGCTTCTCAAGGCGTTTCCCACGAGGGGATCTCCTATTTTGAGGGCATCAACGCCCAAAAATACCGCATTACTTGGATCGGAACGGACGGCAGCGTGCTCTATGACAGCGCCTCCAACGCCGAGGAAATGGAAAACCATTTTGCCCGGGAGGAAGTCAAGGAAGCCTTGGCGGAGGGCTACGGCGAAAGCCACCGCTACTCCACAACCCTGACCCGGCGGTATCTGTACAGCGCCAAGCGCCTTTCTGACGGTACGGTTCTGCGCCTTGCCATCACCCAAAATTCCCTGCTGGTATTGACCCTTGGTATGTTCCAGCCCATTTTGGTGATTTTCGCCATTGCGGTGATACTTTCTATTGTTTTGGCCTCCCGGCTGTCGAAAAACATCGTCAAGCCCCTGAACAATTTGAATTTGGACAGTCCTTTGGAGAACGAGGACTATGAAGAGCTGACCCCGTTGCTGCGCCGCATTGATATGCAGCAGCGGCAGATTCGCCTTCAAAGCAATCAGCTTCAGAAAAAGCAAAACGAGTTTGACACCCTGACCAAGGGGATGTCCGAGGGCCTTGTGCTGCTGGACAGCAAGGGCTTTGTCATCAGCATCAATCCGGCGGCGGAAAGCCTGCTTTTGCCCACCCCCGGGAAAGCCGTGGGGGAAAACATTTTGGCCCTGAACCGGGACCCGGAGCTGTCCAGACTCTTGGACAAAGCCTTGGGCGGCAGCTACGCGGAAAAGACGATGTCCTTGCATGGCCGTGTTTACCGGGTGAGCGCCAATCCCATTACCGAGGGCAGTCAGGTTCACGGCGCGGCTGTGCTCCTTCAGGACATTACCGAAAAGGAAAACGCCGAGAAAATGCGCCGGGAATTTACCGCCAATGTCTCCCATGAGCTGAAAACCCCGTTGCAGACCATTTCCGGCTGCGCGGAGCTGATGGCAAACGGCATGGTAAAGAGCGAGGATATCCCCGGCTTCAGCAGCCGGATCTATACCGAGTCCCGCCGGATGATTCAGCTCGTAGAGGATATTATCAAGCTTTCCCATCTGGACGAGGGCGCGGAGGATATGGCATGGGAGGATGTGGATATGTATGCCCTGGCGGAGAAAACCGTGGCATCGCTCCTCCCCGAAGCGGAAAAAGCGGAAGTGGAATTGGATTTCACGGGAGATAAGGCTGTCCTCTACGGAATCCCCCAGCTTCTGGGCAGCATTGTCTATAACCTGTGCGACAACGCCATAAAGTATAACCGAAAGGGTGGAAGGGTTTCCGTCAGGGTCGCTCAGGAAGAGGATGGCGTTGTGTTTTCCGTGGCGGATACCGGCATCGGCATCCCGGCGGAGGACAAGGAGCGGATTTTTGAGCGCTTCTACCGGGTGGACAAGAGCCGCTCCAAAGAAATCGGCGGCACAGGCTTGGGATTGTCCATCGTAAAGCACGCGGCAAGGCTGCATCAGGCGCAAATCACGGTAGATTCTGCCGTCGGCAAGGGAACGACAGTTACGGTAAAGTTTCCCAAATAGTTTCATAAAAAGGCGGGTCAAGACAACCCCTTGCTTCGGGCGGGTCTTGACCCGCCTGCCTGCTGCGGCAGAGTTTTGCAGGGGCTGTAGGGAATGCATTTTTGCATTCCGATTGCTGCACCCCATTATCTGCGGCGGTGGGTTTTGGGCAAAACTGAAACCGGCAGGTTTCAATAAAACTTTTTCGTCAGAAAAAATACCACTGCGTAAGCAATACCACTCAAAACTCATCAGCCGGAGTTTTCAGTTTTATTGCTTCGCAGTGATATTGCTTTGCAGTTTTATTGCTTCGCAGTTTTATTGCTTCGCAGTTTTATTGCTTCACAGTTTTATTCGGCTATGCCGAGTTTGAAAGGTGCGGCGGTGGATTTGGGATTCGCGGCGGGAGCGAGCCCCCGCCCTACGGCAATCAACGAAAAAACCTGTAGGGGCGGGTCTTGACCCGCCCGTTGCAGCGCAATCATCAGATGCCTAACAGGGCAAGGAGGGTCAGGCAGGTGTTTTGAGCCAGAGGGATTAAGGCCTGCAGGGCAGGGCCGAAGTCCGGACTGCCGCAAAGGGCTTGGTACTCGGAAAGGGTGCGAAGCTGGGCGGCGTAGCATTTGCGCAGGGCGGCGGGGGAGAGGCCGCCGGATTTCCGGCCGGGGGCCGGGGCGGGCTTTTCTCCGGTAAGCAGGGTGTAGATGCCCCGCAAAGCGGCAGACTGTCTGCGAAAGGAAGCGGACAGCTCTTTGTTGGAGGCGCAGGCATGGGCGCACTCCTGTAGGGCGGGAATCAGGGCGAGGATGCGGCCCTGCTCCAAATTCTGGGTTTCCGGGGCAGCGTGAACCCGCTGCCAGACTCCGGCGGCTTTTCGGTTATCAAACTGGGGCATAAAAACTCCTCCCAAAAGATTTCGGCTATGAACGCTGGCTATTCTATGCGGCAAAGCGTTCTTTTGCTTCTGTGCATTTCGGCCATAAAAACTCGGCAAATTGGAATTTGCAGGAGAGGCAATCCTATTGTAGGGGCGAGCATTGCTCGTCCGCTACCGCACCTTGTTTTCTGCGGCGGTAGGTTTTAGGTTTCGGGCCGGTCAAGACCGGCCCCTACAAGGGTGCCGCAATTTATCACCCCCCTGTAGGGGCGGGTCTTGACCCGCCCGTTTGGTGCGGTGGCGGATTTGGGCTTTCGGACGAGCAATGCTCGCCCCTACATTCGTAATATCCACACCTGTAGCAGACAGCTCGCTAAATTCCAATTTATTGCTATGCGGAGAAGGTCAACAAGCCTATTTGTTCAAAAAAATTGGAAAAACCTCTTTTCTTTTTCGGACAAATGTGCTATAATCCCCTTATCATACCAAAGGGGAGAATGACCATGCCCAGAACCAGCGACAAGGCAGAACTTATTTTGGAATTTGTAAACCGTTTTACCCAGGAGAACGGCTACGCCCCCTCCGTGCGGGAGATCGGCGCGGCGGTGGGTCTGCGGTCTACCGCTTCTGTCAGCTACCATATCACCCAGCTTCAAAAGAAGGGCTATTTGCAGCCCCCCAATGCCAAGGGCATGAAGCGCTCCGTTGTTACCGGCGCTCGTCCGGGGCAGATTCCCGTCATCGGCGTGGTGACGGCGGGCGTGCCCATTCTGGCCTTTGAAAATCAGGAGGGCACTATGAGCTGGGATGGCGACCCCGGCTGCTTCGCTCTGCGGATTCAGGGCGACTCTATGATAAACGCCGGCATTCTGGATGGAGACAAGGTTGTTGTCCGCCCCCAACAGACGGCGGAGAACGGTCAAATCGTGGTAGCCCGCATTGGCGACGAGGCTACCTGCAAGCGCTTCCAGAAGAAGGACGGCAAAATCTGGCTCCTGCCGGAAAACGAGAATTACCAGCCCATCGACGGCACCAATGCCGAGCTGGTGGGCGTGGTGAAGGGCGTTTTCAGAGAATATTGAGTAAAGTACCCCCGGAATGTTCCCCCATTCCGGGGGTTTGCATACTGCCGGGAACGGCCTGTGTGGCGCTTCCGCTGCTGCGGCTGCGCGAATTTCAAAAAGGAACGGCAACGCAGGCCGTTCCCTACAAAACTCTGCCGCCCCGACCTTTGCCTCCCCCCCAAAAGGCGGGTAAGGGGGTCTGATTTGGGGCGGAATTGGGTAATATTGAAAAATATTACAAAAAATGATAGGAATTATTTGCAATTTCTGTGATACTATGCTATACTATTCCAGCGAAAAATATCAAATACGAGGCGGCGAGGGCCGTTTCTGATAAATGAAAGGGGTTTTTATTATGGCGCACAAGTATGTTTACCTTTTTACCGAGGGTAACGGCAATATGCGTGAGCTTCTGGGCGGCAAGGGCGCAAACCTGGCTGAAATGACCAACATCGGCCTGCCTGTCCCTCAGGGCTTCACCATTACTACCGAGGCTTGCACCAAATACTATGAGGACGGCCGGGTGATCAATGAGGAAATTCAGGCTGAAATCATGGAATATGTAACCAAGCTGGAGCAGATTACCGGCAAAAAGTTCGGGGATAAGAGCAATCCCCTGCTGGTTTCCGTTCGCTCCGGTGCCCGCGCTTCCATGCCCGGCATGATGGACACCATTTTGAACCTTGGTTTGAACGAGGATGTGGTGGAGGTTCTGTCCGCCAAGTCCGGCAACCCCCGCTGGGCATGGGACTGCTACCGCCGCTTTATCCAGATGTATTCCGATGTGGTTATGGAAGTGGGCAAGAAGTATTTCGAGGCCCTCATTGACCAGATGAAGGAGGCAAGAGGCGTTCGTCAGGATGTGGAGCTTACCGCTGATGACCTGAAGGAGCTGGCCTTCCAGTTCAAGGCCGAGTACAAAGCCAAGCTGGGCGTGGACTTCCCCTCCGACCCCAAGGAGCAGCTCATGGGCGCTATCAAGGCCGTGTTCCGCTCTTGGGATAACCCCCGCGCCAACATCTACCGCCGGGAAAATGACATCCCCTACTCTTGGGGTACTGCCGTCAATGTGCAGTCCATGGCTTTCGGCAACATGGGCGACGACTGCGGCACCGGCGTTGCCTTTACCCGCAACCCCGCTACCGGCGAGAAGAAGCTGTTCGGTGAATTCCTGACCAACGCTCAGGGCGAAGATGTGGTGGCCGGTGTGCGTACCCCCATGCCCATCAGCGAGATGGCGGACAAGTTCCCCGAGGCGTTTGCCCAGTTTGAAAAGGTCTGCGCCATTCTGGAGGATCACTACCGGGATATGCAGGACATGGAGTTTACGGTGGAAGCCGGTAAGCTGTACATGCTCCAGACCCGTAACGGCAAGCGCACCGCGCCCGCCGCTTTGAAGATCGCCTGCGATCTGGTGGACGAGGGCATGATTGACGAGAAGAAGGCCGTGGCTATGATTGAGCCTCGCACGCTGGATACTCTGCTGCATCCCCAGTTCGATACCAAGGCTTTGAAGGAAGCTCAGCCTGTGGGCAGAGCTTTGGGCGCTTCTCCCGGTGCTGCCTGCGGTAAGATCGTGTTTACCGCCGAGGATGCCAAGGCTTGGCATGAGCGGGGCGAGAAGGTTGTTCTGGTTCGTCTGGAAACCTCTCCCGAGGATATCGAAGGCATGATGGCGGCGCAGGGCATCCTGACTGTCCGCGGCGGCATGACCTCCCACGCGGCCGTTGTGGCGCGCGGCATGGGTACCTGCTGCGTTTCCGGCTGCGGCGACATCGTCATGGACGAGGAAAACAAGAAGTTTACCCTGGCAGGCAAGACCTACCACGAGGGCGACTGGCTGAGCCTGGACGGCTCCACCGGTAACATCTACGATGGCCAGATTCCCACCGTGGAAGCTACCATCGCCGGTGAGTTCGGCCGCATCATGGCTTGGGCTGACAAGTACCGCCGCCTGCAGGTGCGCACCAATGCCGACTCTCCCAGAGATGCCATCAAGGCCAGAAGTCTGGGCGCGGAAGGCATCGGCCTGTGCCGCACCGAGCATATGTTCTTCGAGGAAGGCCGTATCGGCGCTTTCCGGGAAATGATTTGCTCCGATACCGTGGAAGAACGGGAAGCCGCTCTGGCAAAGATTATGCCCATGCAGCAGGCCGACTTTGAGGGCCTGTACGAGGCTATGGAAGGCCGGCCTGTGTGCATCCGCTTCCTGGATCCCCCTCTGCACGAGTTTGTGCCCACCACCGAGGAGGATATCGCCGCGCTGGCTGCCGCTCAGGGCAAGAGCGTACAGCGGATTAAGGACATTATCGCCGGCCTGCACGAGTTCAACCCCATGATGGGTCACCGTGGCTGCCGCCTGAGCGTTACCTATCCTGAAATTGCCGCTATGCAGACCAAGGCTGTCATCCGTGCCGCCATTACCGTTGCCAAGCGCCATCCCGACTGGAAGATTGTTCCCGAAATCATGATTCCTCTGGTGGGTGATGTGAAGGAGCTGAAATATGTCAAGGATGTAGTGGTCAAGACCGCCGATGCGGAAATCGCCGCCGCCGGTATCGAGCTGCACTACGAAGTTGGCACCATGATCGAAATTCCCCGGGCCTGCCTGACCGCCGAGGAGATCGCCAAGGAAGCTGAGTTCTTCTGCTT
This sequence comes from Faecousia sp., assembly GCA_051867135.1. Taxonomy (GTDB): domain Bacteria; phylum Bacillota; class Clostridia; order Oscillospirales; family Oscillospiraceae; genus Faecousia. The sequence continues at coordinate 8,784 of JBJDYH010000254.1, forward strand.
CGGCACCAACGACCTGACCCAGATGACCT
>JBJDYH010000255.1:0-31387 GCA_051867135.1 Faecousia sp.
TCAGTGTCGCAATATCCTGATCGGTGTGATGGGAAGCCAGTATCTCCATGGCAGGACATTCTACATAGCAGCGCAGATCCAGCAGGCTGAAGGCAGTGCGCTTATCCAGATTGCGTCTGCTCCGTATCATAATGGCAAACAGCGGGCCAGTTCCCGGATTCCCTCATGTACCACCGTTTTACTGACCTTCATTTCCTCCGACAGTTCCCGCTTGGAAGGATGAATGGATGGCTTCTATCTTTTGTCTGCTTTAGTCTTCAATTCTACACGCAGTATTGGCTTGAGGCTTCGAGAAGCACATCGATTAGTGCTTGTGCTGCGCGGCTCATTGGCACATCTTTTGCGGTAAGAAGGCTGACGGTTCGTTCATACATTTTTTCAGCTTCCATTTTTAGTACAAAAAGATCTCCTTGCTCAACGGCTTCTTTCACATGCGGATATGGGAAAAAGCTGTATCCCAATCCGAGTCGGACGGCTTGAAGCTGGAGGTCAAGTGTTGGAGTTTCAATATTTGGACGAAACTCGTAACCGTATTTTTTATATAAGTCCTCATAATACTCACGGATACTATATCCGGTACTGGTAAATACCAGAGGGTAATTCACAAGCTTGTCAATTCCTACGGGTTGTTTTGCAAGAAACTTGTAAGCTTTTCCGACAACAGGAACATTGTCAGAACGGTAGATTTTATGAATATCAAAGTCCCTGAGATCCTGATCAGCTCGAATTCCTAATATAGCGAAGTCAATATCTCCAGCCAGAACAGCTTCTTGCGCTTTGGAGGAAGGGAGATGCTTTATTACCAGATGAACTTTGGGATATTTTGTGCAGAATGTGACCAAAACCGCAGGCATCGTAAAATAGTGTGCAGCCGCTTCGCTCATTGCGATTTTTACTGTACCTCCTTCCAGTGAGTTCAGCATGTTGACTTCGCGTTCGCCCGCTTCCAAGAGGTTTATCCCGGGTTTTACCCGGAGGAACAGAGTCTCTCCGGCCGAGGTAAGTCGAACACCTTTGGCATAACGTGTAAAAAGTTGACATCCAAGCTGTTGTTCCAAGGTCTGAATTGTTTTTGTTACGGTAGGGGGTGTTAGACACATGTGCTCCGCAGCTTTGCTCATACTGCCTAATGTCGCAACATAATAGAAAGCTCGATAGTATTCCAGATTAACGGACATTATAAATACCTCCACACATTTCATAAAATGAAATGAAAGTAGTAGAAATCTTTCAATAGCGGAAACGGTCAATGTGCATTATAATCTAAATAGTTCTTTTATTCAAGAGAAAAACAATTAATTTTCACCAGAAAAAAGGAGGGCGGATATGGATTTTCAGGGCAATAAAGGGAATGAGGTATTGCAGTGGCCTTATCCTGTGCATTATGAAAAAACGATACACATCAATATAGATGTCTTGGTAATTGGCGGTGGCCTGGCAGGCTGTTGTGCGGGAATTTCTGCGGCTCGCAGAGGACAGCACGTGGCAGTTTGTGATAAAGCACCAATAAAAAAGAGCGGTTGTGGCGGTGCTGGAATGGATCATTGGAATACTGTTTTGGAAAATCCGGATAGTCCAATGACTGCGGAAGAGAATATTGAAAAGGGTAAGGACACTGGTATGTGTCACCGGGATTACATTGCTGTAAAAGGTGCTTGGGATGCCCTCTTGGAATTGGAGAAACTTGGACTCAACATTCGTGATGATTTGGATGAATTCAAATGCACAGCCACAAGAGATGAATACACAAAGCTGCTGAAGGCCTATGATTATAGAGAAATGGTGGCAGTCAAGCTTCATGGTGGCAACTATATAAAACCAGTGCTATACAAGAGCCTCGTCGAGTCCGGTGCGGAGTTGTTTGAGCGGATAATGATAACCAGTCTTCTGACGGAAGAAGGAAAACAGGGGGCAAAGGTAGTCGGTGCGACAGGTTTTTCGCTTGAGAGCGGCGAATTTTATGTATTCCACGCCAAATCCATTATTATTTCCACAGGATATGCCTGTAGTATGTGGATCTACAACATGGAAATTACCGGCAACAGTTACCGGTGGGATCCCAACGAGGTTGGTGAAGGGCTTGCTATGGCGTGGAAAGCTGGCGCGGAGGTGTATGGTATGCATCGCGCAGGCAGCACAAAAGGAAATACGCCATTTGCCTGGCCAAGATTTGGTATTGGCAACCCTTCCAATACCTGGTTTCCGTGTTCCATTGTTGATAACAATGGTAAGGAGATCCCGTGGGAAGATGTGAATGGAAAAATTCTCACCAGTATCGAAGCACGAAACTATCCGGCTGATGGACAGCCCTACATTGCATCTACAAAAAGTGATAATCTGAAAGGTATAGGCCAGGCCACTCTTATCCACGACTTGGCAGAGCGGATTAGAGCCGGAGAATATGAGCTGCCCCTTTGGGCGGATTTGTCGGGAATGCCGGAAGCGGAACGCCGGAGCATCTGGGGCGTGATGATTGGAAATGAGGGGAAAAGCCGTTTTACTCTGTACGATCTCTATACGCGCAGCGGTTTTGATCCGGATAAAGATATGCTGATGGTACCGATTGAGCTTCCGGAAAACTATATGAAATTTGGCGCTTGGTTCCATGGCGAGCCGGATATTGTGAAACCGTGGCGGACGGAAAATGGCGGGCAGGGTGAAATTGCCTGTGACTGGAACTTGATGACGAATGTTCCCGGACTTTTTGTGGCGGGCGCATCTGGAGGCTTGGAGGGCTGCTCTTTTGCTTGCTCATCGGGATTTTATGCGGGAAACCGTGCGGCGGAGTTTGCAATGAAAAATCAGCAAGGGCAAATTGACGAAGATCAGATGGAAATGGAAAGAGAGCGTGTTTACGCGCCAACAAAGCGAAGCGGTGACCCCGGCGCGTATATCAGTTGGAAAGAACTATGGGGAGGGAGCACTCGGGTCATGCAGCAGTGCTGCGGCGAGTACCGCACAATCCCCATTTTGAAACAGGGCCTGGCGTGGTTGGACAGTATTCAAAAAACGGAAGGCCAAATGTCTTATGCGCGTAATCCACACGAATTGGCAAGAGTAATGGAGTGCGACACAAGATTTACCGTTTCCTCCATTTTCTTGAATGCATGTATTGCTCGTATCAAAGCAGAGGAATCCGGACTGGATGGAAATGGATACATTTTTAATCGTTTGGAAGGTGATAAGGTGCTGACGATTCACAAGGAAAACCAATATTGGCTCAAGGGAGAAAATGCACCAACTTATCTTGAGAATTACCAAAAGTGCAGGGCGGAAGAAAGGGGCAGAGCAGAATGAATGAAAAATACTATGTTGTCCCTAATCCATCCGGTCCCACACTGGCTGTCAGCATTAACCCGGAGAAATGTGTTGGGTGCAACAGCTGTGTCAATATCTGCCGTATTCAGACATTACTGCCCAATCCCAAGAAAGGACAGCCGCCGATTGTGGCCTATCCCGATGAGTGCTGGTATTGTGCCTGTTGTGTAGAGGCGTGTCCTCGTGGCGCATTGGAAATGCATTTACCGATCAATCAGCGGATTTTCTTTAAGCGTAAGGAAACAGGCGAGGTGTTTCGGATTGGTGCCTCGGAATGCCCGGAAAAAAGCTATTTTAAGCCTCCTGTTGGCTGGTAAGGAGCAAAAATATGGATTTACTGAGCAAATTACAGCTTTTGCAAAGGGAGAACGGCTATTTGCCAAAAGAGAAAATTGCCGAATTGGCGAAAGCAGAGGGAATGTCAACAGCGGAATTAATTGGAAGCGCTAGTTTTTATGAATTCTTTCATTTCTCTCCTGCCGAGGAAAAGAACAACATTGAAAAAATGTATCCTTGCCGCAAAGCAGGCATCTTGTTAAGTGCGCCGGAAACCTATACATGGACGGCATTGGATAAGGCGAAGGAGGATGTCGACTCTGCAATTCAAACCCTGAAGGAGGCTGGACTTGTTGGACGTGGCGGTGGCGGGTTTCCTGTTTGGAGCAAATGGCTTACAGTGAAAGAAACATTGGCAGATGAAAAATATGTGATCTGCAATGCAGATGAAGGAGAACCAGGGACTGGCAAGGATCGTGTCCTTTTGGAGCGTAATCCGAAGGCGGTCATTGAAGGTATGGCAATTTGCGGGGCGATTGTGGGTTCCCGAAAAGGAATTCTATACCTTCGAGGAGAATATGCGGATTTGGAGAAAAGTCTGCGCGAGACAATTTCAAGCGCACCGCTGAATGGCTTTGAAATTGAAATTGTTGTGGGTCATGGCGCTTATGTCTGCGGCGAAGAAACGGCTCTGATTGAATCCGTGGAAGGCAAAAGAGGGGAACCTCGCTTAAAACCGCCGTATCCCGGTGTGTCCGGTCTATGGGGAAAGCCTACTGTGGTAAATAATGTGGAAACATTTGCTTGCGTGCCATTCATCATTGAATTTGGCGCTGAGAACTTTCGCCGTTGGGGAACAGAGGATTATCCGGGGACGAAGCTGTTTACCATTTTGGGAAAGGTAAAGAATCCGGGGGTGTACGAGTTGGAAGCAGGTATCACAGTCGCGCAGCTTTTGGAAGCAGCGGGCGGTGAGAGTGAAAAACTTCAGGCTGTTCTGGTGGGCGGCGGTTCAGGGACCTTAGTGGGGCTGGCATGTTTGAATATGCCTATGACTCCGGCTGAGTGCGTAAAAAGAGGCGCAGTTTTTGGCACGGCATCACTTCGTTTTATAGGAGAAGGGGAAGATTTGCTTTCTTTAGTGATCGACTTGTGCGGTTTTTACGAAAAGGAATCTTGTGGAATGTGCGTTCCGTGCCGTATTGGCTTAAGACAACTGAAAGGCTTGTTAATGAAATTCCGCTATAACAGGGCATTTCCGGAGGATGTGGAGGAGATACGGGAACTGTCTGAACATATCAAAATGAATTCCCGTTGTGGTTTAGGTCCGGCTGCTGTGACACCAGTGGTTAGCCTATTAAAGAACTTTCCGGAGGTGCTGAAATGAAAATCAACATTAACGGAGAATGGATGGATGTGGCTGTGGGAGCGACGATTCTGCAGGCTGCTCAGGAAAAGAACATCCGCATTCCTACGCTTTGCTTTATGAACCAGATCAACCGAATTTCTTCCTGCCGTGTTTGTATGGTTGAGGCAGATGGCAGACTGGTGCCAGCATGCTCTACGGTAGTTCGGGAAGGAATGATGATTATTACGGATAGTGAGCGCGTACACCGCGCGAGACAAAAAAATCTTGAACTGATCTGCTCGGATCATGTTATGGAATGTACGGAATGTCCAAGAGGAGCAGACTGTGAACTCCGCGAACTTTGTAAGGAATACGAAGTAAATGACAGGGCGTATGGTCTGGGTAAGAGAGCAGCCATAATTGACAACAGCAGTCCATATCTGATCAGAGACAATTCCAAGTGCATCCTTTGCCGCCGATGTGAAGCAGTTTGTAAAAAACTGCAGGGGGTTGGTGCGTTGAAAGCCAACAAAAAGGGCGGACAGACCAATATGGGTTTTGAGCTTCCTTTGTCAGAAACCAACTGTGTGGGTTGCGGCCAATGCGCTGCAGTTTGCCCAACCGGTGCAATCGCACCGAAGGACAATACAAAAACCGCATGGAAAGCAATCCTTGACAAAGAAAAATATGTCGTTGCTGCGGTATCACCGAATGCATATCTGCGCATAGGAGAGTTTTTTGGAGAAGCACCCGGCACTGACTGCGGTGGAAAGGTTGCCGCAATTTTGAGAAAAATCGGAATCGACGCAGTCTATGATCTAAGTCATTTTGAAGCGGATTTTCGGGAGGCACAATGGAAACTTGCGGAGCAAGAGTGCAAAGAAAAGGGGCGGACTGTTTTCTCTGCGGAGTGCCCAGCATGGAGGAATTATGTGGAGCGGTTTCTCCCTGAGATATCATCTCAGCTTTTGCCGGAATGCAGCTGTGCGGAAATGCTTGCTCGTCGCTGCAAGGAGGAAAGAGATCTGTTTTTCATCAGTATTGACAGCTGTTCGGCTGCAAAAGGCAGTACGGATGGTGTTGATGTTTCACTTACAACTAGAGAGCTGTTCTATTTGATTCAGCGGGCATGTGTGTCCAGTTTTACAGCGCATAGAATTTGGCGTGATTTGAAAGAGGAGCCGTTTGATTATCTTTCGGAAAATTATCCCGAAAATAAGTTTGAAATCAGAGATGCATTATCTGAGGAAACCAGGAATGGATTCAAAATTGCCACGGTTACAGGTCTGGAAAATGCAAGATCCATAATGAAACATGTGCAACAGTATGACTGTATTCATGTTCTGGCATGTCCGGGGGGCTGCCTTAATGGAGGAGGAATGCCTGCGCTTTATCTGGAAAAGGCAAGAATGAACCAAGAATGATAATGTGTGCAATGGTGTTGGTTCAGTGATCCTCTGTATTCATCTGAATCTATGCTATTAAAAATAAGCACAAAAAATGAAAAAGGAGAAATTGAAATGAAAAAAACACTTGCACTTCTCTTGGCGATGCTTCTGGTTTGCACGATGTTGCTGGCTGGGTGTGGATCAGATTCCGGTGACAGTAATGCGAATGACAAAACCAATGCAAATGATACGAATGTGTCTGCTGTCGGAAAATCGGAAGTTGTTGTTGGCATCAGTGAGAATCTGGATTCTCTTGACCCTTGGCATATTGGCAATGGCGGCGGCTTCTGTATTTGGCCCTCTATCTATGAGACTCTGTTCTGCATCGACGGCTTTGGTGGAGATCTTTTGCCTGTGATCGGTAAAGAGTATGAATATCTGTCTGAGTACGATGTTAAGGTAACGATTTATGATTATGTGCATGATTCTGCGGGTAATCGGATTACTGCCAGCGACATTAAGTTCAGCTATGAAATGTGCCAGCAGGGCGGAAACTGGCCTACCACAAACTGCATTACCGGAATTGATGTTGAAGATGATTATACGCTTGTTTTCCATTTTAATACGAATAAGCTGAGAACAGTCGAGGATGCTTTTGGTGAAATCAAGATTGTCTCTCAGGCCGCTTATGAAGCAAGCACAGACGGAATGGCTTCCTACCCTGTTTCCACTGCAGGCTATGTTGTCACTGACTTTGTTCCCAGCTCCTCTGTAACATGCGAAAAGGTCGAAGACTACTGGCAGCAGGATGTGTCTCTTCAGGCTCCTATTTATAAGCAGAACGTTGATAAGATTGTCTACCAGTTCATAACCGATGGAACACAGATGGCAAACGCAATGGAAAGCGGCGATATTGACATCGCCCAGCTTATTTCTGCGGATAATATCAGTACATTTATGAACGAGGACGGCACTTCTGCGGAAGGGTTCTATGTGGAAGCCGCACTTTCCAACACCCATAACGACGTCTTGTTTAACTGCAGTGAAAACAGCGTATTTGGCGATAATCAGGCGCTGCGGCAGGCGGTTTGTTATGCCATTGATAAGGATGCCGTTGTGGATTTGGTTGTAAATGGTTACGGCGAGGCGTGCAATTGCTTCGGAGGAAGCATTTTCGGTGATTATCAGGATGAATGGGATGACCAGAATTACTACGATTACAACGTTGACAAAGCAAAGCAGCTACTGTCACAGGCTGGTTATGAACCTGGCGAACTGTCCGTTGTTATTTTGACGGACCAGATGCCTGCCCATACGATGATGGTTCAGATTATCGCCGAGCAGCTCAGAGTGATTGGCATTGATAGTACCATAGAAAGCTATGAAACAGCTCTGTTTAACACCTATAAAGCAGATGCTACCAAGTGGGATATCCTGGTTACTCTGAACGGTGGATCTGCATACAACGCACAGATGTGGCAGTGGAATCTGGACAATACATATTATTCCTACGGCAACGCTATTTTCTGTGTGGACGAGCAGATGCAGAGCCTTCTGGAGGCTTGCTTGGACCCCGCAACCTATGGTTCGGAAGCAATCAATGCATTCTCTTCTTATCTGAATGAACAAGCATATGCAATGGCTATCTACAGCCCCCAGGTCTTCTCTGTGGCTAAGGAAGGCATTCATAATCTGCGTGTGTTTGACAATCCGTTTCCCCAGAAAATCTATGCAAATGCATGCGAGTATGCCCATTAATTTGGCGAAATAGGGTCGACTGCGAAATAATCAAATGCGGGGGAGCCCGTTGTCTGGGCTCCCTCGCTGCCGAATGGTGAATAGCAATGATTAAATATATTATGAAAAGACTCCTGTGGATGATTCCGGTCGTTTTGGGTGTTACAATCTTTATTTTCAGCATCATGTACTTAATGCCTGGTGATGCTACAAGTGTTATGTTTGGAGCGGATGTCCCACAAGAAGCAATTGAGGCAAAAAAGGAAGCGCTTGGACTGAACGACGGATACTTTGAACGATTGCTTCGCTATTTGGAGGATGTTTTTATCCATTTTGATTTTGGAAATTCAATTGTTGATAATACCTCAATTAAGGATCAGTTGCTGCTTCGGCTACCGAAAACGATGATCCTGGCGTTCAGTACAATTCTGTTAGGCGTTGTGATTGGAATCCCACTGGGAACTGTTGCAGCAGTCAAGCAAAATACCTGGGTAGACAGATGCGCTATGACACTTTCTCTACTGGGTATTTCAATCCCCGGTTTCTGGCTGGGCCTGATGCTGGTTATTGTCTTCGCAGTAAAACTAAATTGGTTCCCGGCATTCGGCATCGGCTCGTTTAAACATTATGTCCTGCCGTGTCTTGCCAATTCTGTTACCTGTATTGCTCTGGTTGCACGTCATACACGTTCTGCGATGGTGGAAGTGTTGCGGTCGGACTATTTGGTTGCGGCAAAAGCAAAAGGACTGTCTCAATTCCGTCTGATCTTCTGCCATGCGCTTCCCAATGCGCTGCTTCCAATCATTACAGTTTTGGGAACGGCGCTTGGCGCACAGATGGCTGGTGCGCTTGTTATCGAAAATATATTTGGCATTCCAGGTGTGGGATCGTATGTAGTCAGTGCAATTGGAAACCGTGATTTTTCTGTTGTTCAGGGCGCGGTCATATTCCTTTCTATCATTTTTAGTTTTATTATGCTTGTGACAGATCTACTGTATGCGTTTGCAGATCCCAGAATAAAAGCTCAGTTCAGCAAGACAAAGAAATGATGAAACAATATCCGTAATAACTTAGGAGATATTATGAGAAACAGAGTAAAGCAAGCAAGCGCAGAAGTGCTGAGCAAAAATAACAGTACTACGTATCTCGTTGTTCATCGGTTGCTGAAAAATCCTTCTGCCATTGTAGGAATGGTCATCTTGACAGTTATCATCATGATGGCAGTGTTCGCCCCGCTGATTGCGCCCTATTCTTACAGTGAATTTGTTGGTTCAAAATTGAAATCACCATCTACAGAGTTCCTTTTCGGTACTGACGAACTTGGGCGAGATATTTTTAGCCGCATTGTATATGGTGCGAGATATTCTCTTGCACTGGGATTTATTTCGACCATTGCTTCTGTAATTATCGGTGTATTTTTTGGAGCAATTTGCGGTTATTTTGGCGGAATTGTGGATGATGTGATTATGAGAATTTTTGACATTGTTCAGTCCATTCCGTATATTCTGCTGTGTATAACCGTGGCAACAGTGCTGGGGAATGGTTTTGATAAGACGATTATTGCTTTGGCAATAACAGGTACGCCGCAGTATGTCAGAATAATGCGAGTATCAGTCATGAGTGTCAAAAAAATGGATTATGTAGAAGCAGCAACGTCCATCAACTGCAGCACTCCGAGAATTATTTTTAAGCACATTGTAAAAAATTCTTTTGCGCCGTTAATTGTACAGGCAACGCTTGGCGTTGCAATGCAGATCCTCTCTGCTGCAACGCTGAGCTTCATCGGGCTTGGTGTTCAGGCTCCTACCCCTGAGTGGGGCGCGATGCTGAATACTGGAAAAGATTACATCAAACACTATCCTCATGTAGTCATTGCCCCGGGTCTTATGATTGTGCTGGTTGTCTATGCATTAAATGTCATCGGTGATGCGCTGAGGGATGCTCTTGATCCGAAATTGAAAAATTGAGGGACACGCCATGAATAGTAATTTAGAGAATAAAACACTGCTTGAGGTGAAAGACCTGAGAGTTGAATACACCTCAGAAGGGAATACCATCAAAGCGTTGAATGGCGTTTCTTTTTCATTGGGAAAAGGCAGGGCGCTTGGACTCGTAGGGGAAACAGGGGCAGGAAAAACCACTGTTTTTAAATCCATTCTGCGAATACTCCCGGACATTTCTGCTAGGATCGTTGGTGGAGAGATTATTTATGAGGGCACGGATTTGCTTTCCCTGAGTGAAAAGAATATGCAGAAGGTGAGAGGTAATTCCATTTCCATGATTTTTCAGGATCCAATGACTTCCCTGGACCCGGTTATGAAAATCGGTAAACAGATTTCGGAAGTTATCCATCTTCATAATCCGGAACTATCGAAAAAGGAAACGGAACAGCGAGGAAAAGAAATGCTTGAGATGGTCGGAATTCCAGCCTCGCGATATCACGAATATCCGCATCAGTTCTCAGGCGGCATGAAGCAGCGGGTGGTGATTGCCATGGCTCTGGCATGCAAGCCGCAGTTGCTTCTCGCAGACGAACCAACATCTGCTCTTGATGTGACAATTCAGGCACAGGTCTTGGATTTGATACGGCGTTTGAAAGAGGAGCAGGATACCTCGCTAATTCTTGTTACGCATGATTTGGGCGTCGTAGCCAAGATTTGTGATGATGTTGCAGTGGTCTATGCCGGAAGAATCGTTGAAATCGGATCATTGGAGAAAATTTTCAGGAATCCGTCACATCCGTATACACAGGGACTTTTTAATGCAATTCCGGATCTGAAGATCGAGACTGACCGGCTTGCTCCTATAGATGGTAGTCCCCCTGATCCGACGAATCTACCAATGGGATGCAGTTTTTGTCCGCGCTGTCCATATGCAGAAGAAGCCTGTGAAAAGAATTCTCCAGAACTAAAAGAAGTAGAAGAAGGGCATTTCTGCCTGTGTATGAGGAAATAAAAGGGAGAAATGGTATGTCTGCATTAGTAGAAACAAAAAATCTAAAGACTTATTTTAATACCCCGAATGGTATGCTTCATGCAGTGGATGATGTTTCCTTGTCTATCAAGAAGGACACGACGGTAGGTGTTGTTGGTGAATCCGGATGCGGAAAATCTACTTTAGGACGCACCATTATTCACTTGCAGGACAGTACGGATGGTCAGATTTTTTTTGAAGGAAAGGATATCACGAAAGTTCGCGGCAATCAGTTAAAATCTCTTCGCAGAGATATGCAGATCATATTTCAGGATCCATATTCATCTTTGAATCCGCGAATGACTGTTATGGAAACCATTCGGGAACCCTTGCTTTTAACCAAGCAGTATAGCAAGCAAGAACTGGATTACCAAGCGGAGCGATTAATGGAACTGGTAGGTTTGGATAAGCGGCTGCGAAATTCCTATCCACATGAACTGGATGGCGGCAGAAGGCAACGTGTTGGAATTGCCAGAGCGCTTGCGCCCAATCCAAAGTTCATTGTGTGTGATGAACCGGTTTCTGCTCTGGATGTATCCATCCAAGCACAGGTATTGAATCTTCTTATGGATCTTCAAAAAGAGTGCGGATTGACCTATTTATTCATTACACATAACCTTTCCGTTGTTAAGCACATTTCGGACACCATCTGTGTTATGTATTTGGGTCAGATGGTAGAGAAATGCTCTAAGAAGGAACTCTTTATGAATCCGGCGCATCCTTATACAAAGGCTTTGCTTTCTGCGATACCGACAGTCGATCTGGATGATAAGACAGAACGCATCATCCTACAGGGGGAATTGACTTCTCCAATTAACCCTGCTCCTGGCTGTAGATTTGCTCCCAGATGCCCTTATGCAACAAATGACTGCAAAGAAAAACAAGAACTACGGCAAATATCTGCGGATCACTTCGTAGCGTGTCATCTGGTTTGATTTTTATTGCTTTTTTCCAGTCCGGTTTGCGCTGGAAAAGTGACCTATTCTCAAGAAAAGGGGCGCAGGCAGGATGAACCTGCTTGCGCTCTCATAATCTTTAAAGAAATGAATTACAAATTGAAACAGATATTGCGGATAAGTCATTGGATGTCTAGAAGCTGCAAAGCATTCCGGGATGATCGATGGTATAGGCAATGACGTGTTTTTCTTCTTGACCTTGAATCAGTTTTTCTACACCGATTTTATCTTGCCCAAAGTGCATTGAAGCATATGTGTCTCGGGCATAAATTGGCCATAATGGCAGCCCAGATCCATTGGGATCTCCGTAAGCTGCAAAATTGGTCCAATAGGACATCATCAATTCGGACAGGTACTTGTCGTAGGGCTGATAGGCAGCGCTTCTGGTGTCAAGCGTTCCGAATATGTAGGCAATTTCTGAAGTGTGCGGCGTATCTGACCCAAAACGGACGTGATTAATGGAAAGGCCATCCGATTTCGGAGGCTGCTTCCTGTCCATGTAATAGGTATAAATGGAGGGCCTTCCGGTGTTGACCTGAAGCTGTCCCCATGCTTGGCTGGGAGAAAGGGCAAAGCCGCGCATATACGCATCGCGCTTTCCCTGCGGTATCCGGTCCTGAATTTTTCGGCTAAACATCCAGGCATCTCCGGAAACTGTTCCGCAGATGATTGGAATTTGGGCATAATCTCCGTTTCGGATACAGATGCCGGGGACATCCGGTAAAACGCAGTGATCTACAAACGGCTGGAACAGCGCCAACTCCTTCCCCTGTAAAACCTCCTTGGCGGCAAGTTCCAGCTTTGAAACCAGGACGGAAGCAGGCTGGGAAAACAATTCGCTTGTGTTCCAGCCGAGGGTGTCCAGACATTTTTGGCACAAGGACTGAAATTCCTGCTTTGGTCTTACTAGATCGGCTTCGTTCAATCCACCGCCGGATTGAATAATGGCCCGGGTGAATAGGCCACGGCTGAGAGGAGAGACCAAATGCATCCTGGTTGAAATTCCGCCTGCGGATTGCCCAAAAACAGTGATTCGCTGGGAATCTCCGCCGAATGCTCTTATATTCTCCATTACCCAGCGCAAAGCGGCCAGCTGATCCAAAAGGCCCAGGTTATAGGTACCTCCGGTTTTGGCTTCCAATTCTTCTGTGGAAAAAAAGCCCAAAGCGCTGAGACGATAGGCAGCAGTTACCACAATAACGCCTTTTTTAGCCAAGGCTTCGCCGTTGAATTCCGGATCGGAAGTTCGACCACCCCGGAAGGCACCGCCGTGAATCCAGAACATGACAGGAAGATATGTGCCCTCTGAAACGTTTGGTTTGTAGATGTTGAGATACAGGCAATCTTCACTGATAGGAAAATCCTCTCCCGGACGCATTTGCTGCACACAGGCGGGCGCATAGGTGGAGCAGTTCTTTACTCCCGCCCAGTAATCTGGTTCCTGAGGCGGACGGTAACGAAGGTTATCAACCGGAGGCTTCGCAAAAGGCACTCCCAGGAACAAGATATTACCGGATGTTTTACCGGATTTTCCTTGGATCAAACCGTATTTCGTTTTTACAATGTACTGTGTCATTGATACACCTCCATTATTCCCCATTATATCATAAATTGAATTCTCAAATCAAATGCATCCAGTCCATAATTGCGCATTCCATTACAAAATGGAAATGGTAAAAAAACGCTTGCCAGGATGGAATGTGAAGCAGAATTGACGCACTTTCTTTTGGCAATATCATGATGAAATAAGGGACTATCTGATGGCTTCTGTCATTTCATATGGTTTTACGGGAGAAATACTATGAAAAAAATACTTTCCAATTCGCTTTTGCGGTACACGGTTTGCTGCTGCATGATCGTGATGGTTTTTTCTGTATTAAATCGTTTTGCCGGGAATACAAATTATTTTTCTGTAACAGCAGAAGAAACCTTCTTTCGGATGGAAGGCAGCGGTGGAAACCAAGCAACCGTCGCCTACAAGGATATCCGGGCGATAACATTGACTGATCAGATCGATTTTGGCGAAAAATGTTCAGGCTATGAAAGCGATTCAGAATTAAGCGGAATTTGGAAAAATGATAGCTGGCAGGAGTACGAACTGTTTGTAAACCCGAAAATCCAGCAGTACATCATTCTATCGGCCGTTGACAGAACCATAGTGCTAAATTATGAAAGCGAGGATTCAACCCAGTCACTTTATGAAGGCTTGGTGAAGTTTTTTCGTGAAAAAGGACTGGATGGTCAAATCGTGTTTACAGACATTCGCAATGCGTGAGAATGCCTGAAACGGGGGATAACTATGGAACTGACGTATTTGGAAGAGTTCTTGGTCGTAGCAAAGACTGCTCATTTAGGAAGATCTTCTGAGATCCTGTACACGACTCCGTCTTCGCTTTCCAAGCATATGCGGATTTTGGAAGAATTCTATGGAGTGGCATTTTTTACCCGTGAGAACCGGAGTATTCTGCTAAATGAAAACGGAAAAATGTTTTTACCCTACGCAGAAGAAATCGTTCGGCTGAATAAAACGGTGTCTGAGAAATTGAAACAGACCAATGAAAATGCAAGAATCTCTATTGCGACAAGCTACCGGATCTTTGAACCGGCCATGGAATTCCAAAGGAAATATTCTGTGGGGATCAACTTAATTGAAAATGACAGCGGTAGGGATCTGCTGAAAAAAGGAGAATGCGAACTGGCATTTTTAATTGATGCGGATGCTCAAGATTCCTCTTTGGTGCGGTATCCGTACAAAAAGGACCATCTTGTTATGCTATGTAATCGCAGCCATCCCCTTGCAAAATTGGAGAGGATTCCAGTTACAATGCTTCAAAATGAAGACTTTGTTCTTTTTCCGGAGCAGGACAACAGTGTTATCAGCAAAAACATTCGGGATTTGTGCCATGAAGCAGGCTTTACACCCAGAATAGTTTTTACTGCTACGGTTGGAAGCAATATTGTTGAGCTTGTTGCAAAAGACGTTGGTATTTCTTTGCTATGGAGCGATGCGCTGCAATCAATTGTTCGGGAGGAAATCGCAGTTGTTGAAATCGAACCCACAAAGGAAGTGGAGATATCTTTGTGCTATCAAAAGCGCCGCAGGCTTTCCCAATATGCCAGATTGTTCGTAGAGTACACCAAAAGCTTGAGCGAAGAGAAAAACGTATCGGAATAATGCAAGCGTGGAATCCCTTTCATGGGTCCCTGCATAATTTTCGTTTCTTTTTTGGAAATGAACCTTGCGGAATCCGATTTGTTTTCTATGCTATATGGATAATATAATTATAGTAAGAAATATGGGGAAATTGTACAATTTTCCGCAGATTTCTGTTGAATACAGAATGGAGTGATGTGTACTTGGAAAATCAAAAGTTGTATGCGTATGTCAGTTCCTGGGAGCCGCATGGGGGCGCTCCTGGGTTGGGACTATATGAAACGGATCCCAATACCGGGGTGCTTCGCTTCGTGGAAATGCTGAACACTGCGGACTCCCTGAACGGTTCCTGCGTTGATGCGGAGAATAAGAAGCTGTATGTCAATAATGAGATCCAGGTGGATATGGACAGCCTGAGTGTCTCGGGAAGAATTTTTACTTATGATTTAGACCCCAAGACTGGAAAAGCAAGAGAGGCATCCAGGCTGGTCACACATTGTCCCAACCCTGCTTTTGTTACGTTGGATCCCACCGGAAACTATCTGTTTGAGGCGCATCATTCCCGTGGAATCTCCGTTATCAGGCACCAGAGAAATGCTGCCGGGAAACTGGAAGAAGTGCCATCCTTTGGGGAAGCTTCCGTTCAGGTTTATGCATTGAATGATTCCAAATATCCGGAAACATTGGTGGAGTGTGTGGATCATGCGGACTATCCTGCTGGGGTGGATGCGCATCCGCACTGTGCTGTTTTTTCTCCATCCGGAAAGCTGATTGCTGTGGCGGATAAAGGAACTGGCCATTTATATCTTTACACCTTCGACTATGACAGTCAAAGGCTCACATTGAAAAATAAAGTGGTTACAGACGAACCGGGGGCTTCACCAAGATATGCATTGTTCCACCCAACAAAACCGTATCTATATGTTAATCATGAGGCATCCCTGGATGGCAGCTGTTATATCAGTTGTTATCAATATGAGGAAAACGGCGGTTTAAAACAGATTGGAAAGATAAACGCCCTTCAAAATCCAGAAACGGTATCCATCCACGGGAAATTGGAGCAGCAAGGATTCGTTATGACGCCTGACGGAAGCTGTGTGTATACCCTGATCAGCGGAGCGAATGTGGTCAGTGTCATGAAAATCAATCAGGAGACAGGCACATTGCAGGTAGTTCAGAATGTTCCGGTTCAAGGAGTTCATCCCCGGGCTATGGCAATGTATCCGGACGGAGGATTCTTAATGACGGGCTGTCTTGTCAGCGGCGATCTTGCAACCTACCGGATCCGGGAAGACGGGACCTTGGAGCGTGCGTTCTCCGGTTTGTCTCAAAAAGGCGCATCCTACATTTCCTTCTATCGCCCGAAGGATCCGGCCTGAGAAAGGAGAGAAACGGCATTGACATACTACGAGATTCAGAACACCTATTTCTCCATCGCGCAAAACCTGGGAGGCGTTTTGTATGAGCCAATATCGAAGACGCCTTTCCGTCATATCGGAATTGTTCTGATGCATTCGGACAGTGATTACTATGGGTTTGTTCCGGCACCGGCTCTGGCAAAACGCGGTTTTACGGTTTTGGCTTCCAAAGTGCAGACCTCCTGTGAGCCGCTGGATCAGAAGCTCCTGGATTTGAAAAAGGTTGTAGACTTTCTGAAAGCGATGCCCCAGATCGATAAAATCATTCTTTTGGGGCACAGCGGCGGCGCGACTCTGATGACCGCATATCAATGCGTTGCGGAAAATGGAGAAGCCGTTTTTCAGGACGATAAGAAAATTATTAAGCTGTCCCATGTGGGGTCACTGACCCGGGCAGATGGAATGATGTTGTTAGATTCCAACTGGGGCAATGGTGTTATGACCCTGGTTAGCCTGGAACCTGGGATTACACGGGACGATTCCAGCCGAGGTTTGACGCCGGGCTATGACTTGTCGTCTCCCGAAAACGGCTACCGTCCGGAGGGGGCGGAATACACCGATGCATTCATCCAGCATTACCTGAAAGGGCAGGAGCAACGGAATGCGCGGCTCATCGACACCGCGCTGACCAGGTTGAAAAAAATTGAAGCCGGAGAGGGAGCCTTTGAGGACGATGAACCATTTCCGATTGCCGGAGGGTCTCAGATCGGCCCCAATAACCGGCTGTTTCCACAGGACATTCGCTTGCTGAGCCATACCAGGAGGGAATGGCCTCTGATTCACAAGGACGGCTCTGTAACCGTGGAAATCGTCCGTTCTCTGCGAAAGCCCCGTCCGGCTGTTAATCTAGTGAGGAACAATGGCTGCAGCACCAATATGTCTACAGTGCGCACCTATCTGACCAATGCGGCTGTCCGGACAAAGGATTTTTATTACGATGACACCGGGATCTATGGCATCGAATGGGATAGTTGCTATTGCTGCACTCCGGGAAACATCACCGGCGTCACGGTCCCGCTGCTGCTGATGGGCATGACAGGCAGCTATGAATGTTTGGCTGCGGAATTGATCTATGAACGTTCCGCAAGTCGTGATAAAACCCTGGCGTTTGTGGAAGGAGCCAGCCACATGTTTGAAACGGAACACAGCGTGGAAGCATATCCAGGGCAGTATGGAGATACTGTGAAAACCTGCTTTGACTATGCTGCCAATTGGTTGATGCGGAGCTCTTTTTAGGGGGTAGGAATATGGAATATGATGCAAAATTGGTTCAAAAGCTGTTGGAGCCGGGAGAGTGGATGACGGTCAACGGTGTCAGCGTTGAGTGCAAGCCTGTTCCGGACGGATTGCCTCATGCGCTGGACCCCAGACAGCGAAAACTGCGGGAGGCGGGGGGAAAGGGACTGCCGCCTACGCTGGAAGAACGCAGAAAGTGTATGGGCGGCTTTAATTACAACCTTTGCCGCCAGGAGGTTTGGACACGTTATATCGAAGTTCCCACCTCCTGCGGGATCGTCCCGGTTTGGGGCTATTACCCAAGGCATGGCCGTGCCCTGCGTCCGGGGCTTGTGTACGTGCATGGCGGCGCTTTTTTCGGCGGTTCTCCGTTTACTGTGGAAAATCCATGCCGCCTGATTGCGGATCGGGGGGACGCCGTTGTCTGGAATGTGGATTACAGCTTGGCACCGGAGCATCCCTACCCGATTCCCTGCACCCAGGTATATGAGGTGATCGGTTATTTGCATGACCATGCGCAGCAGTTTGGGATGGATCCGAACAAAGTCGCCATAGCCGGTGATTCTGCCGGCGGAAATCTATGCGCTGCAGCTGCGCAAATGGACCGGGACAGAGGAACCCACTATGTAAAGGCGCAGGTTTTGCTTTATGCCAAGCTGACCTTTACCAACCATGAGCTTCCGGGATATATCAGAGACGAGAATGCTTTTGAAATCATTCCGCAGCAGAAAGAACTGCTTCCCGGGATGCTGGGGGTTGGTTCTGACGTGTCCAATGCAGGGGATGAATCGGTGTATGTGCAGGGCAGGTGTGATATCAAAACGCCCTATATTAGCCCAGCCTTCGGATGTGGAGAGAATTTGCCCCGTACGATGCTGATCCTGGCGGAGTACGACGGCCTTCGCCTGGAAGGAGAGTTTTACGCAAAAAAACTGCAGGACGCTGGGGTAGACGTAAGGGTTCTGCGTTACTGCGGTATCTGTCACGGTTTTTTTGATGCCCTGGGAATCCTGCCCCAGGCGGAAGCGGCAGCAATCGAAATTGCAAATCTATTGGGTGAGATATAAGGAGAATCCATCATGAAAGAAAAGAATCAGCTTTCAATGCATCCCCTGGCCGACGCGAGGAGCATAGTGCAGGGAAAATGTTATCGTTTTACTGTATTGACGGATCGTATGGTGCGTATGGAGTATAGCCCGAAGGGAGAATTTGTAGATCAAGCAACACAGGTGATTTTGAACCGGGATTACCCGGTGCCGAAATTTACGGTGAAGGAGAGAAATGGGTGTCTGGAAATCCATACGGACAACTTGATTATTTCCTATGATAAAAAGCGTTTTTCTTCCACTGGTCTTACTGTGCAGATGTTGGGCAATCCCTGCCTGAAGAAAATCAGTACATGGTTTTATGGAGACAACAGCTTGCTGCGCAGCGGGAACCTGAAGGGAACGGCTTCTACATTGGATAATGCGGTAGGTAATATGTATTACAGGGAGTCATTCGATGATGAAAAAGTCATCGGGGAACCGGATCGCCCCATTGCATTGTGCGATGGTGTGATCTCCAGGAATGGTTTTACGGTCATTGATGACAGCGCGTCTCTGGTATTTACAGAGGATGGCTGGGTTATGCCTGCCCCGGAGGAACATATTGATATTTACTTCTTAATGTATGGCTTTGACTACCTGGGGTGCATGAGAGAATATTTCCATATGACTGGCCATACACCGTTGTTGCCCCGGTATGTTCTGGGGAACTGGTGGAGTAGGTATTACAGTTATACCCAGGAGGAGTATATGGCGCTGATGGACCGCTTCCGGGCAGAGGGGCTTCCCATTGCGGTGGCGGTTCAGGACATGGGTTGGCATCTGGTGGACATTGATCCCAAGTACGGGAAAGGGTGGACAGGCTATACCTGGAATGAGGAGCTGTTTCCGGATCACAGGGCCATGCTGAAGCAGCTGCATGAACAGGGAATGCATGTCTCTTTGAATGTCCATCCTGCGGATGGTGTTCGGGCCTATGAACAGATGTACCCGGAAATGGCGAGAGCCCTGGGGATCGACCCGGAATCGGAAGAACCAATCCCCTTTGATGTGACAGACCGGAAATTCATGAATGCATATTTTCAATACCTGCACCATCCCACTGAAGATGAGGGCGTGGATTTCTGGTGGATTGATTGGCAGCAGGGTTCAAACAGCCGCTCAGAAGGCTATGACCCTCTGTGGATGCTGAATCACTATCACTACATGGACAATGCGCGAAAGGGCAACCGCCCGCTGACCTTCTCCCGTTACGCAGGTCTGGGAAGCCACCGTTATCCCATCGGATTTTCCGGAAGTACCTTTATCTGTTGGGAGTCCTTGGATTTTCAGCCTTATTTCACAGCGACAGCTTCCAATGTTGGCTATGGTTGGTGGAGCCATGATATCGGTGGACACCGCAATGGCTACCGGGAAGACGAATTGACTACCCGTTGGGTTCAGTTCGGCGTATTCTCTCCCATTATGCGGCTGCACAGCTCCAATGAAGTGTTCACAGGAAAGGAACCCTGGAAATTCTGCGCGGATTCTGAGCGCGTTATGCGGCGTTTCCTGAAGCTGCGGCATCAATTGGTTCCCTATCTGTATACCATGAATTACCGGTTCTATCGGGAGGACCAGCCGCTGGTGCAGCCGATGTACTATCAGCATCCAAAGGAAAATGAGGCCTACCGGGTGAAAAACGAATACTATTTCGGCACGGAGATGATTGTGCATCCCATTACATCCCGTATGGATGAGAAGCTGAGAGTTGGTTTCACCAAGACCTGGCTGCCGGAGGGGTTATGGTTTGACTTCTTCACCGGTGTTGCTTACACCGGCGGCCGTACCATGGAGCTGCACCGCACTATCGATACGATTCCGGTACTGGTGAAAGCTGGCGGCGTGGTTCCCATGCAGGCGGCGTGCGAGATCGGTTCCAGGACGGATAATCCTCGCCATATGGAGCTTTGCGTATTCCCAGGAGCAGATGGAACTTTTGAACTGTATGAGGATGATGGGATCTCCATGGACTACGAAGCTGGCAGGTATGTTACGACCCGGTATGCGGTGAAATGGGGAGAGGAGAAATCCTTCACCATCTATCCTGCCGAAGGAGATCGGACATTGATCCCGCAGAAAAGAGATTATTCTCTGCGGCTGTACGGTGTTCAGACGGAGGATGTTGCGTTCCTGCGGGTAAATGGCGAAGAGCGGTCTTTTGCAAAGCGTGTATGCAGCGAGAAGAACCTGGTAACGGTGGAGCTGGAAGGGATCGCGGTAACAGATACTGTAGAGCTGATCTATCGGACGAATGCGGAAATTGCGGAAAACCGGATTCTGGAGCTTGCCTACGACGCGATTAACCGCGCCCAGATTCCCTTCGTGTCAAAGGAAAACCTATACCGGCGGCTGAAGAAGGGCGGACCTTTGGCACTGATGCTATCTGATATCCGATCTATGGTCCTCTCGGAGCGAATGAAGCGGGAGATTGAGGAACTGCTTCTGGCCCGGACGGAAAAATGCACAAAGTTCTAGCAAAAGAATCATCGCAGCTGCAATCCCCAATTAGGGAATGAATGTTGATTTCTTTAGGATTTTAGAATATAATGAAAAAAAGGGGGAGTACAGCGTGGATATTCAGATATTAAAAGAGTTTTGCGTTGTTGCAAAAGTGTTGAATTATACGGATGCGGCAGAAGAATTGTATATTTCACAATCTTCGTTGTACAAACATATTAAAAGCCTAGAGGGGGAGATCAACGAACCGCTTTTTAAAAAGCTGGGAAAGCATCTGGCATTAACAAAGTATGGCGAAATGCTGATCCCTTATGCCGAACAGATCCTGGATCTTCAGGAGCGATACCTGGAGGATGTCCAGGACGCTCAGCAAGAGGATGACTGCACACTGGAAATTGTAACAGGATACAAAATTACGGAATTGATCCGGGACTTTAACGCTTCCCAGGACAGTATGGTTATGGTTAAAGAGATCAAAGGTGGAGAGGACCAGCTGGCCATTTCCAAGGACTTTGATGTTGCTATTATGTGTGATCTGCAGGATCCGGAAAATAAGTATGATAGCTTTTGCCTTTGGGAGGAAGAGATGGCTGTTGCGCTACCCCATGGACATCCCTTCAGCAGAAGAGAATCCCTCAGTTTGAAAGAGCTTAAGCACGAAAAATTTATTACTGTGTCTACTTGGGCGACACGGGAGGACATGACCACAAAACTGTTTCTGCGAAGGAACTTTCACCCGAAAGTAGTGATGAATGGTATCTCCGGGACAGAAGTGGCATCTTTGGTAGCACAGGGATTGGGAGTTGCGGTATTGAACCGCCGTAGCATTGAAATGGCAATGCCTGGTGTGGTTGATTTTGTTTCCTTGAATCCTCCCTACAAGTTCCCTGTGTCCATCTGCTGGCGAAAGGGGAAACCCCTTTCCCCAATTGCACAGAGATTCATTGACTTTGCCAGGAACTATGATCCCAAATGCCAGCTTGAAGATTAATTATTCTCTTTGTGATTATTCCAATCATAATCTCCTGTCATAGTTGACTTGTAAAAGTTTTATGACAGGAGATTCCTTTTGGTGTTCTATGGAATGGAAAATCAAGAAAACTTGTCTCATGCGACTTCGTACTAAATTGTGTAATTAAATGTCTATATGTAACTATTCAGTCGCTGCAGTATTTTTCGCATAAATGATCGTTTATCTTCGAATGCAAAATGCAGAATGCAAAATGAAGGTATCCCCTCCGGGGATGATTGAAAATCATTCGGTTAAGTAGAAAATAAACGTTTCTTGTGTGTAGGGGGCGGCATCCTTGACGCCCCTTATGCATGCAGTACCGTCACGAGAGGGGCGTCAAGGATGCCGCTTTATTACGCATTGGTTCCTGATTTTTCTGCGATAAACGATCATTTACACATAATCTTTACCACGACTGAATAGATACGTCTATATAAGAAAACAAGGTGCTGCCTCTCATGATTTTTGCAAATCATTTTGAGACAGCACATTCTAATAGAAACCAGAATCAAATCGGTATGGCGTCTTCTGGAATGGAATCGGTATTGGAAAGTTGAATGTAGGGAATACGTTTGGAAATTTGATGGAGGACAAACAGAAAAATACCCTGCATCAGAAATAAAAGCATCACTTTTCCGTCGCCGGAAATGCATTGCGGGCTGCACAGCATATCCACACCCACCATTGCCACCAAGATTCCATCCAGGACACATCCAAACTTGCTTTGTCGGATCATGGCCTGAATCGTGGAGCTGTACTCATAAATGGTCAACTGCTTGGGAGCAGTTGCCATGGACAGATAGGTGATGAAAAGGATCCCGCTAAAAACAGCGGCTACGGCTTCTGGAATAACTACGTAAACCTTTGTATTTGCGGAGATGTCTGCAATAAAGCCGTAAAAAAAGCACAAAGCGGATGCACCGATCAGTAGCAGGCTTCCCAACAACCACAGGATTTTTCTTCCGCGTCCCAGATCCATTTGATACCAAGGAGCGGTATACAGCCTAGTGATTTCCTTTTTCCCGTTTGGTGAGAGAACTTCGTACTCGACCCAGCCTTCAAAATATTTGTGGTAAAAAAAGCTGTGATAGCCGTTGGTTCGACCATTTCCTCTGTGTCTTTTCTTCTTTGCTCCGAATGCGGATGCGTTGGTGTTCATATATAGATCCTTTCCAATATCGGAAATTCCCGCCGGCTGCCCGGCGGGAAAATCCAGGGTATCAAATCGATGCAGTGTGTTTTTAGCTTTCCCGGTTCAGAGGGATCATGGAAGTGTTATCCAGGATGCGCCACTTGCATACGCCGTCAGCCTCAAAGAAGTCAGCGTTGGCGGGTACACCTTCATTGGGAGGCGTGGTCATGACGATATTCTCTTCCTGACCGGGGAAAGACTTGTCGCCAGTATAGATATCGCCATTGACATACAATGTCCAGCTGTCGTCTCCTGCAATACTCAGAATGTAGATGGTGCCGTCCGTGTCAACATATTTATAACCGCTTGGCTCATTGCTGACACCAATTTCACCGGATTGCAATCTGGCAATATAGCCGTCAATATCCGGATAATTTACAGGAACCATGTTGTGTGCATCAATGATCTTCCACTTGCAGACACCGCTTTCCTCGTAGAACGCGGCACCAGCAGCGGGTGCGCCTTCGTTGGGAGGTGTAGTCATAATGATATCATCTGCATCGCCGGGGAAGTTCTTGTCGCCGGTGTAGACCTCGTCACCGACATATAGAATCCAGCTGTCATCAGCTGCGATGTTCAGATCCCAGACAGTTCCATCGTCGGCATAGAAAGCGTAGCCAGTGGGGCCGTTGCTTTCGATCTTATCCAGAACGACCCTGGGAGTGGAGTGAGTTGCCTGCTGATTCAGATACTCGGAGGGGCCAAGGGTGACGGCGTGACCTTCCCGGAAGTAGAGCTTGGAAATATCCTTTGTATACACTCGGGAAGAACTGAGACCGGCCAAAGCGTACATATAGGCATTGTCCAGTACATAGTTGTTCAGTTCGGTTAGATGCTCGGCATCATGAGTCGCATCTGCATTTGCGGTGGTATACAGCTGCTGCAGTTTGTCATCCCGGATCATGCCAAGGGTATAACCTACCCCATCGATGGTGTGGACTGTATTGCTATACAGGCGGTTGTATGCGCCCACCATGGTTGCGCCACCGACGGTACCGATTTCCAGTTCCCAAGTATCCAGTTCAGAAGTGCGGGTTTTGAAGAGGGTGGAATCCATCGCATCGATGGAGGAGGTGATGCCAATCTGGGTCAGCAGGGTCTGGATCATAGTAGCTGCATTCTTGTCCGCTTCATTGGACTGACAGACGATACGGATGTTTTCACCTGCATAGTTGGATTTTGCCAGATACTCTTTTGCCAGGTCGGGATCGTAGGTGTTGTTGTAGGTGCTCAGATCTTCCCACTCGGGGACATAGTCGTTGAAGAAGGAGGTGCCGACCACACTCAGGGCTGTGTAACTGCCGCCCATTACTTGGGCTATTGCGCTGTTGTCAAGGGCGTAGAAAATGGCAAGACGCAGATTCACATCCGTGATCCGGTGGCAGTTCGGGACAACCACGTAGAAGTCACCGGACATCTCGGTATTTACATTATAAAGGGAGGAATACTGACCGCCTTCCTCGAATTTGGAGATGGCTGCAGCAGTGATGTAATCACAGTAATCTGCCTCTTGCTTTTCCAGAGAGATAGATGCCTGTGAAGCCTCGGTAATCACTTTGTATTCAATGGTTTGAACGTTGGCACGGTGAATATCCAGACGCTCGTTCATGATACTCTCATCCTTCAGAGCCCAGTAATTATCATTTGCTTCGAGAACCAGCACAGAACCAGCCACATAGTTGGTTACGGTGTAGCTGCCGGTGCCGATGGGATTGCTGGAGAAGTTCCCGTCTTCAAAGGCTTTCTGAGAGAAGATGAAGGTTCTGCCCAAGGGAAATTCCAGATCGGACAGCGCGCTAGGAGCACTGTTCCAATGGAACTCAACAGTGAATTCGCCAGTGGCTTCCACGCTTTCAAAGAAGTCGTACTTCAGGGCGTTACCGGAATTAACCAGCCAATAGACGCTGTAAACAACATCGTCTGCAGTGATGTGATTTCCGGCCGAATCATATACACAGTCATAGATTTCCACAGAATAGGTGGTATCGTTGATGATGGTCAGATCTTTACCGATAGAGGGGACGAAGCTGCCATTATCATCGATGTCAAACAGGGACTCGTAAATCATCCAGTAGATGTTCATTTTGCTGGCGGCGTTGGGATCCTTCGGCTCCAGATTCTCAACGTCCATGCTCAGCGTGGCGGTAATGGAAGGGTAACGGCCATTATCGAGGAGTTGAGCGGCTTCTCCACTGGGGACAGTGTCTTCCTTGCTGCTTGTATTTTCCTGTGTACCACATGCAGCCAAGGAAAATACCATTACCAGGCAAAGGAACAATGCGAATAACTTTTTCATTTGGGTCCTCCTTTGTTGTTTGGGCTTTTGTGCTTTTTTGCACATGACTATAATACATTGGTCAAAAAGCACAATCAACATCAAGTTTAGATGCGGTAAATTGTTATATTTGCAAAACGGACAAGTCTGTTTTGCAAGAAGTTATTTGGAAATAGAAGAGATTTCTGTTTCTATTTTGGAAATGGTTGTCGAAAATTTGACGGAAGGACAGCACGGAGTTTGGATAGATTGCCTAAACTCGGAGGCAGCATTCTGTGTGATATCACAATGGACTGAAATCAAATCCAATATAATAGTATATGTGGACCCAAAAAAGTCAAGAAGGTTTATTCCAAATTTGAAAAAAGAAGCAAAAATACTTCCGAAACAACCATGGAATTCAAAACATTCTCCTTGCATAATAACATTGTTAACGTTAAACACATAGGAGGTTTGTTATGTTTACTATGAAAAAAGGCCACAGGCCCCCGCCTGCGTTTGGCGCCGGACAGGAACCGCCAAAGGATGAGAATGGTAACATCATTCAAGTGAAGGGGGGATTCCAGGAACCGAAGAAAGCCGGATTCGACAAGGCCGCGTTCGACTGTTCCCTGTCTGCCAGAACTGCAGCAGAGAACCGCCGCCTATGGGAGACCTATACCGATGCTCGGGAAATGGATCCGGAGGTTCTTGCGTATTGGGAATCCTACGGTGTTCGTAAGGAATTGTTTGATGAAGATGTGAATGGAGGTAAGGGGAAATACTCTGTCCATACCCCCATCCATATGGAGCCAGGGAAGAAATATCCCGTTTTGTATTATTCTCACGGTGGCTTTGGCACCCCCTTTCAGGCGGAGACCACAGGTTTTTCCAAACTAATTGCCCGGGAGCAGTTTATTGCCATATATCCATTCAACGGAGGATACTCCAATGAGGACGCCTCAGAGGAATTTCCTCGGATTATGAAAGCAATAGAGGAAAAGGGGTATCCCATTGACAAGACACGTGTATACGCCTGTGGTTTCTCTTCTGGATCCGATGCTACGGAAAGTATTGCTACGCTCTGGCCGGAAATGATTGCAGCGGCGGCACCCTGTCCCGGCAGCAACGCAATGTACAACAGCCTTTGTCGTATAACACCCGAGGCCTATGAGAAGTGCAAGAACTATCAGGTGCCCATGATCTGTGTAGGGGGTACCATGGACTTTGGCGATGCCTATCCCTTCCCGGATAAGGAATGCATCGATAACTTCAACATCTGGGCCAGGGACATAGCAAAGGTGAAGGATTACAAAGAGATTACCTTCGAGGATTCACAGCACATTGCGGAATATGGTCCGGATGAAATTAGCCGCGCAGTGGGAGTTGAATTCAAGAAAACCTGGATTCAGCACTTTGAAGAGAGGGACTGGTATTTCGGCGAACTGCTGGATGCAAAAGGAAATCCCACTATCCATTTTGTGGTGGGGGAAGGGGTGCCACATATTACTACCGGCTGTTTTGCGGAATTGGTATGGGATGCACTGAAACACTGGAGCCGTGATAGCGAAACTGGCGAAAGCATCTTTACCCCTTTTGTCAAGGGCGGTATTAATTAAGGAGATGTCGATATGGGAAGATATGTTGCAAAGCGTTTGCTTTGGGCAGTGTTGATCCTCTGGGCTGCCGGCTTTGTCGCATTTACGCTGATGTACTTTATGCCGGGTGATCCGGCAAAAATGCTGCTGGGCGCGGATGCTACGGAAGCGGTGCTGGTTGCTAAAAGAGCAGAGTTGGGAATTGACCGCTCCTATGGCGCACAACTGGTGGACTTTATGACAAATGCGTTTCTGCGGTTTGATTTCGGGGATTCCTGGGTTTACGGGAGGCCTGTCATGGAGGAACTGGCAGTTCGCCTGCCCCGAACATTGATTATCGGTCTTAGCGCCATGGTGATTAATGTGACGCTGGGAACCATTCTGGGTATTTTCGCGGCAACGCACAAGGGAAAGTGGCAGGATTCCCTGACCATGGTTCTTGCAATGGTTTTTATTTCGGTTCCGGATTTCTGGGTGGCGTTGATGTTTATTCTGCTGTTCTCAGTGAAGCTGAACTGGCTACCTTCCAACGGAATTGACGGTCCACTGAACTATGTGTTGCCGATTTTGTGCAGCTCTCTGTCCGGAATTGCCATCAACGCCCGGCAGGGCCGCTCTGCCATGTTGGAAGTTATTAACGCAGACTTTGTAACAACGGCTCGGGCCAAGGGCCAAAAGGAAAAGGTCATTGTCCGTAAGCATATGCTCCCCAACGCCATGATGCCCATTATCACAGGGGTTGGCGGCGGCTTGGCCATGGTGGTGGCGGGTTCGCCGATCATTGAAAGCGTCTTCTCCATTCCTGGTGTTGGAGCCTATATGCTTGTGGGTATCAACCGCCTGGACCGTCCCATCGTACTGGCCTGCGTGGTTTTCTTCGCTGCATTCACATCCCTTGCGATCTTGGTTATGGATCTTTGCTATGCGTTCCTGGATCCACGGATCAAGGCACAGTATTCAAGAAAGAAGGCGGGTAAGTGATGAAAAAGAGTTCTTTCAAGCCGGTTCAGGAATTTATGGGACGCCTGCTGAAATCCGGCAGCGCAAAACTGGGAATGATAATCATTGTGTTTATCCTGATCTGTGTTATCATCGGCCCTTTCTTGATGCCCTACGGCGTGAACGAATTTGACCTGACCCTAATTAATGCCTCTCCTTCTGCGGATCATCCCTTTGGTTGCGATTCCATGGGCCGGGACATTCTGACCAGAATTCTGTACGGCGGACGGACCTCCCTGCTGCTTGGCATCTGCGCCTCTTTGTTCGGTGCGTTTTTCGGCGTGATCATTGGCTCTGTTGCGGGCTATTTCGGCGGATGGACGGAAACACTGATCATGCGTTTTATGGATGTGTGGAGTGCTTTGCCGGGTATGCTGCTTTGTATCCTGCTGTCCAAGCTGTTTGGCGCGGGCTTTTTCCCCACGGTCCTTGCCCTGAGCATCGGCAGTATTCCGGGCGGTGTGCGCATGACTCGTGGACAGATCCTGGCGGAACGGGAGAAGGAATATATTGAAGCGGCACAGTCCATTAACTGCTCTAAAATGAGCATTATGTTTTCCCATCTACTGCCCAACGTGATTCAGCCTATGATCATCATTACTACCATGGGCATTGGCTCCACGATCATTATGGCCGCATCGCTGTCCTATATTGGTTTGGGCGTTCAGCCACCCACACCGGAATGGGGTGCCATGCTGGCAGATGGCAAGGCGTACATCCGCGAATTTCCGCACCTGATCACCTTCCCGGGCCTGGCAATTGCCTTGACCGTTTTGGGCATTAATTTGCTGGGTGACGGTCTGCGGGATGCACTGGATCCGAAGATGAGAGAGTAATGGAGGCATAAAGATGAGTGAAGAATTCCTGAAAATTCGAGACCTAGAAGTGGTGTACACCCAAAACAAAAAGGTGGTACACGCCGTCAATGGTGTTTCCCTTATTCTGGAAAAGGGAAAGACAGTGGGCCTGGTAGGGGAAACCGGCGCAGGGAAAACCACCATCGCAAAGTCCGTTCTGGGGATCCTACCGGTCCCACCCGCAAAGGTCGAGAAGGGAGAAATCTGGCTGGAAGGGGAAGATTTGCTGGCGCTTCCGGAAGAAAAGATGTTGAACATCCGGGGTCAAAAAATAGCGATGATCTTCCAGGATCCCATGACGGCGCTGAATCCTCTGGAGACAGTGGGAGAACAGATACTGGAGGTGATTCAGCTTCATAACGATTACAATCATGAAGAAGCAGTGGAAAAAGCCTGTGAGATGCTGGAAATGGTGGGAATCCCCAAGGAACGTTATGTAGAGTATCCCCACCAGTTCTCGGGTGGCATGAAGCAGCGCGTTGTGATCGCTATGGCATTGGCCTGTAATCCGGATCTTCTGCTTGCGGACGAGCCCACAACAGCGCTGGATGTGACAATCCAGGCGCAGGTGCTGGATCTAATCAATAATCTGCGCAGGCAGTACAACACATCCATGATTTTGATCACCCACGACCTTGGTGTTGTTGCGGAGACCTGCGACGATGTGGCTATCATTTATGCGGGTAAAATCGTGGAGTACGGAACAAAGCGGGAGATTTTTAAGAACCCTGCTCATCCCTATACTAAGGGCTTATTTGATTCTTTGCCCAGCATGTCCAGCGAAGAACGCTGGTTGAAACCCATTAAGGGAATGCCTCCGGATCCGACCAATTTGCCGACAGGTTGTGCGTTCCATCCCCGCTGCCCTTATGCAACGGAAAGCTGCGCACAAGACGAACCGGAGAATATCGAGATATGCGCTGGACATTTCTGCCAGTGCCCAAGATGGAAGGAGGCAAAGTAAATGGCGGAAGCACCATTGATTGAAGTGAAACATCTGAAGAAGTACTTTAACGTACCTGCGGGTGTCAATCATGCTGTGGATGATGTATCCTTCACGATTAATAAAGGAGAAACGCTGGGGGTAGTTGGAGAATCTGGCTGCGGGAAGTCTACCCTGGGACGCAATATTATCCGTTTACAGGAGCCTACGGACGGACAGGTCTTACTGAACGGTCAGGATATCACGCATGCCCGGGGACATGAGCTGAAGAAAATACGGGAGCAGGTTCAGATCGTTTTCCAGGATCCGTATTCTTCTCTGAATCCACGTCATAAGATTGAGCATACGGTCATGGAACCGCTTAAGAATTCCCATCGTTTCCATACCAAAAAAGAGATGCAAGAGGAAGCAAACCGCCTGATGGAAATGGTGGGTATTGATGAACGTTTGCGTACCAGCTATCCCCATGAATTGGATGGCGGCCGTCGGCAGCGTGTCTGTATCGCCCGGGCACTTGCACTGAACCCCCAGTTTGTTGTTTGCGATGAGCCAGTTTCTGCATTGGATGTTTCCATTCAGGCGGCAGTTCTAAACCTGCTCATGAAGCTGCAGGATGAACTTGGTTTGGCGTACATGTTTGTAACCCATGATTTGTCCGTTGTTCGTCATATTTCCAACAGTATTTGTGTCATGTATCTGGGCCAGCTTGTGGAAAAGAGCAGCACCCAGGACCTGTTCCTGCATCCTTTGCATCCGTACACGAAGGCTCTTTTGTCTGCAATCCCTTCCGTTGATATTGACAGGCCAATGCAGCGCATTCAACTGAAGGGTGAGATTACCTCGCCGATCAACCCTAAACCTGGCTGCCGTTTTGCCGCCAGATGTCCATATGCCTGCGAACGCTGTAATGAACCACAGAAGCTGGTGGAAGTGGAAAGTGGACACTTTGTGTCCTGTTGTCGTGTTCAGGAAATTAATTAGGAGTTTGAACAAAAGCTAACATTTGTATTTTGCACGAGAAGCTTGATAATTTGCGCGCAAAGAGCGTTTTATAGTATGGAATAACGCCGATAGACGGTGCTTTCTTATAAAATAAAAAGGATTTCAGTGGTTATTGGCTTTCGTAAGCATGGTATCATTTCAGCCAAAGGGGAGGGCTTGCCCCCGCTGTGCGGTGGGAAAT
>JBJDYH010000255.1:31487-32836 GCA_051867135.1 Faecousia sp.
GCCTATATGAATACGCATCATTTTGCCGCTGGCGGGGGACACAGGCCCCCGCCCTACACTGGTTCCAATAGCTACTGAAATTCTTGACTTCGCTTAGTTAAGCCGGTAACCTCAAGGATTTAATGAGAAAATAAAATTGGGGGGATTAATTATGCCCAAAACGACTTCACAGCGTGTATTGTATACTTGTATAGGCGTTTTACTTATGGCAACCACTATGGCATTATTCAACAAATATCTGATTTATGGAACCTTTTCGCGTGAGCTTTTCTGCCAGGTTGGGATTGCATTTATGCAGAAAGCGATTCCGGCTTTCTTGTTGCAGTTTTTTTTCGTGCAGGAGTTTGCAGGCAGGCAGGCGGCGAAATATCCTACCGACAATAAGATCCTTTATCAATGTATCCGGACCGGCTTTACAGTACTCGTGATGTGCCCAATTATGTGCCTTTACAGCAATATTATAAATATGATCCATTTCCATTGGAGTTTTGCACAGTTGGTGGCAGCGTGGATCAGCAAAATGCCAATCAACTGGATATTTGCCTTTTGTGTCCAAATCTGGATCCTTGGACCGGCAAACCGGTTTCTGTTCCGTGCTGTTATGAACCTTACCGCAAAAGAAAAGGTCAACTAATTCTGCGGCATAGTTGCGTCCAGGAATACAATAGACCACAGCTCTTTCTGAATGTGAGTGGGATGTTTTGCCAATGAAGCAGAACATCCCACCTGTACCTGAAAAAGCGAATTCCTGATCTCCGAGGTGGATCAGGTACGCAAACATCAGGAGACGCTGAAGCGCTGCTTGAGGATTAATTCTTACTTTTCTTTTCATTGAGGGCGGTACATTATTAGTATGTACCGCCCTGTTTTTAGGGGAATACGTATGAAACATGAAGTAAAAGATCTTCGAACTGTTCTGGAGCTGCTGCGAGGAATGCCGGGGCAGCTGGTGGAGACGGACGTGGAGGTGGACCCGGCGGCGGAGTTGTCCGGGGTATACCGCCATGTGGGAGCTGGGGGCACTGTTCAGCGGCCCACGAAGGTAAACGGCCCCGCCATGATTTTTAATAAGATCAAGGGATTTGACGATGCACGAGTAGCCATAGGCGTGCTGGGCAGCCGCAAGCGGGTAGCGGCCCTGTTTGACTGCCAGCCCGAGGAACTGGGGAAGCTGCTGTGTCGCTGTGCTGAGAAACCTATTGAACCCATTGTGGTGGAGGGGGATGCCCCCTGTCAGCAGGTGGTGCATCTGGCAACGGATATTCGACCTAGATTCGGAGTTTGGGAGAATGTCCCTGGAGCTTTCTCCAGCGGATCCCCCAAAGGGGAGGATTTCCGGATCGTCCTCG
>JBJDYH010000256.1:0-2079 GCA_051867135.1 Faecousia sp.
TTACCGGCGCGCCCACCTATGGCTACACCTATGACGCGCTGGGGAATATCGCCACTTACACCGAAAACGGCACTGCCTACACCTATACCTACGATGATTTGGGGCAGCTTCTCACCGCAGCAGGCGGCGGCAAAGCATACGCTTACACCTACGATCTGGGCGGCAATATCCTTACCGTCAGCGACGGCACAACCAGCCATACCTATACCTATGGTGATTCCCAATGGGCTGACCTGCTCACCGCTTTCGATGGGCAATCCATTACCTACGATGCCAGCGGCAACCCCCTGAGCTACTACAACGGCACCCGCTATACCTTCACTTGGGCCGAGGGCCGCAGGCTGGTTTCCGCTGTTAAGGGCAATTCTACTTATACCTACGCCTATGATAGCGACGGTCTGCGTGTCAGCAAGACGGTCAACGGTGTCAAGCACGAGTATTTCTACGCCAGCGGCAAGCTCCTGCGGGAAACCTATGGCAATGTGACCATGGATTTCCTGTATAACAACAACGGCTATCCCTACGCCCTAAAGTACAACGGCACTACTTATTATTACATCACCAATCTCCAAGGGGATGTCCTTAGCCTGATCAATGCCAGCGGAAGCACCGTCGCCAGCTACACCTACGACCCCTACGGCAAGGTGCTTACCGCCACCGGCACCATGGCCCAGACCAACCCCCTGCGGTATCGCGGCTACTACTACGATTCCGAAACCGGCTTCTACTATCTGCAATCCCGCTATTATGACCCCACCATCTGCCGCTTCATAAACGCGGATGCCTTTGCTTCCACCGGGCAGGGTGTATTGGGGTACAACATGTTCGCATACTGTATAAATTGTCCGATACGATATGTCGATAATGATGGTGACGAACCCGGCGATTTATTTAATAGCATTGACGATGCTGCAGAGGATGCCGCAATCTATATTGGAGGATATTCTTTCGCTGAAGGAGTGGAGTATTCTGCGTCCATATATGAGGTAAAAACGGAACACGAGTTATTCAGTATTACATTTACAAAGAAATATACTGGCGATAATGCGTTTCGCTCCAAGCTTGCAGACATATTCTTCGGCGGTAAATCAGTAAAAACGATTTCATGTAGTTTAACCATCACACAGTATTCGTATGGACATATTCAAACGGATTATAACCCAGTACAAGTTATTCCGTATTTAGATAAGAATACTGTTGCGATTGTCCATACTCATCCTATGGGAAGTGGAGAAGGAGTTACACGATTTAGCCCGCAAGATTGTATGTTTTCACAAAATTACAAAGTACTCTTATACGTTTATGGCCCAAATGGCGAACTTCACCGTTTAGATCCAACGCAACAAGATCTTACTAAAGCTGAAACAATTGTATCTACTACTCTACCAAAACATCTTGGGTGAATTGAGGTAAATTAAAAATGAAGTCATTTACGAAACTAATTACACTTTGCACTATTGTTTTCGGAATATGCTTTGGATTCTCCGGCTGTGGCGCTGAAAAAGACCCAAATAAGAGCTTCTCTCTGAAAGAATACAGTTGGGCAATTGAACAATATCCTTCTGACAAAAAAGTAGGAAGCATATCGAATAGTGAAGAAGCGATTGCTTCTGCAAAATCGCTGTGGGATGATGAATATGGAAATTTTAACGGAAAGCACTTCGACCTCTACATAGACAGGGAAATAAATGTAAAATATGACTCCGGCTCAGGATGCTGGCTCGTATATTTATCCACAACGAGGACGGATATTCTTGCAGAGTTTCCTTATGCAATCATTCATAAAGATGGCGATGTTCGGGCGCTTTGGCTGAATTAACGGGACAGGGTGTGACACGGGGACGGTTATTGTAAAAATAACAAGTCCCCAATTAGGAAGTCGTGCGCAAAAAGGGTGTAAAAAGCCTGCTCTGCCTGACAGTCAAAAATAAACCCACATCTTACCCCCGCCGGGGACTGGAAAATCCCCAGTCCCCGGTTTGCGTATTTCGGAGGGAAAGAGGCTGCTGGCCTCCGGCCGTGTTACCGCTTACTGGGAGGAAAGCAACGGCCAGACCGGCATCCGCTGCGACATTTCCT
>JBJDYH010000257.1:0-32630 GCA_051867135.1 Faecousia sp.
ATGAAGGCGAATCCCCGGTAAAAGCAATAACTTTGCGCTTTTGGGCAGACCGGGGGGAAAACACAGTTATCGATCTATCAGATTTCGATAATTGGGAGCAGCCGGCAATAATTGAACACATCAAACGCACGCCCTAAATGATTTTGCACCCCCTTTTCTCAAAATGGGGGTGCATTTGTATTTAGAATACGCCACACGAATGGGTGGCTTTTCCTATTGGCAGAGGATGCCGGGCGAACCCATCTTGATGCAGCAGGTCCGTAAACTACCGCTCGCCGGGTAGGGCCCCGGCGACGCCTTGATTTCATCGAATCCCTCATCCGTCCCGGATTTCCGCCCTCAACAGCCTGATTATTTCGCTCCCATCATTCTTCATGTAAAATAGTGAAAAAATAGTGAAAAAATAATGGATTATTTCATGTGGTAGTGCTATAATAACTATGAACAGGAGGGATTGCATTGATCAAAGTTACTCTTACCAACGAGCTTTTGAAGCGCATATCTGCCATTGATCAGAACAGATTTTCCATGAACACAGTTGCGCTGCCGTCAATTACCGCAAACAGACTTCGCAAAAATTCCAAGAAAAGGAGTTCTTACGCCTCCAACAAGATTGAGGGAAATCCTCTGTCGGAGGAGCAGGCCAATCAGGCAATCGACAGCGACCCTCATAAGCATTTTCTAAAACCTGAGCAGGAAATTCGCAATTATTTCTTAGCGTTGGGGTTGCTGGAAGAAAAAGCAAAAAAGCAAACGCCCTTTTCCAAAGAACTGATTTTGCAGGTTCAGGCTTTGGTGGAAAAGGGGGCATCCAAAGAGAAAATCGGGCTTCGAGGCCCTATGCCGCCGGGTATGCTTTTTGCTGTATATGATTCCGAAACAGGTGTGGCAGAGTACATTCCGCCGGAGTACTCGGACATTCCTGCGCTGCTGGACGAATTGGTCACCTATGTCAATACAACGGATGACCACCCTCTCATTATCGCCGCCGTTGTTCACTACCAGCTTGTTACAATTCACCCTTTTGAGGACGGAAACGGGAGAACTGCCAGACTGATGTCCGGCTACATTCTGGATATGCTGGGCTACGGATTTCAAGGCATTGGCTCCCTGGAGGAATACTTTGCATACGATGCCGATGAATACTACAAGTCGCTGCAAATGGGTCTGCCGGCTCTATACTATTCCGGCAGAGAGAACCCTCCTCACCCGGAGATATGGGTTCATTATTTTCTGCGCATGGTAGAGCTTTATTCCGGTAAGGTTTGTGAATTGTCCAAGGCAGCCAATGACCGTGAATTACTTGTGGGGTTGTCCTATCTGAGTACGAAAGAGAAAGATTTTCTGCGTTTCCTGCTGGAAAAACACCTTTATGAATTTACACCCATTGATGTGAGCAAAATAATGGGTGTTACCAATAAAACGGTAATTAACCGATGCGCAAAGCTTGCTGCCAACGGTTTTGCTGTTCCGGTTCTTGTAAAAGAACGAATCCGGTCTTATCGCCTTAGTGATTTCACAACGCAAAATGAATCTTTGATTTTGCAAATGCTCACCTTTGTGGAAAAACCGTGACCGGGCAGGGTTTCAGCCGACATTTTGAAATTTTTTTACATTTTATCATCAACTTCCTTATATTGTATGATATATTATTGTTAGGGAAGCTCTGATGAAATCGGCAAGAGCTGGAGGCAGAAGATTTTGGCTCAGCCGAAAGTTCTAAAAATGGCGGAATACTTTGTGTATTTCCCATTTTCAAAACTGCACGGATGTGGCAAAAGATTCGCCCTCCAGCCGCAGGCGATTTATTCAGAGTTTCCTTAGAAAGGGGGACCATCGTATGAAAATACAGTTTATTGGAGCGACCCACGAAGTAACGGGAAGCTGCACATTGCTGGAAGTGTGCGGCAAGAAATATCTGGTAGATTGCGGCATGGAGCAGGGTATCGATGTGTTTGAGAATGTTCCCATTCCGGTTCCTGCCAATTCCATTGAGGCCGTGTTTCTCACCCATGCCCATATTGACCACTCCGGAATGCTTCCCAAGCTCTATAAAGACGGATTCCGGGGGGCTATCTACGCGACTGCGGCTACCTGTGATTTGTGCAATATCATGCTGCGAGACTGCGCCCACATTCAGGAATCCGAAGCGCTGTGGCGGAACCGAAAAGCACAGCGGGCCGGAGAAGCGCCGGTTACCCCTGTGTACACCGTGGAAGATGCTCTGGGCGCAATCTCCCGATTCCGGCCCTGCGGGTATGGGCAGGTGCTCCGGGTGGCTGAGGGGATCGATGTGCGCTTTACGGACATTGGGCACCTGCTTGGTTCTTCCTGCATTGAGCTATGGCTGACGGAGGACGGCGAAACAAAGAAAATCGTATTCAGCGGAGATGTGGGCAATATCAATCAGCCGCTGATTAGGGATCCGCAGTCTGTGGAGCAGACGGATTATCTGGTAATAGAATCTACATACGGTGACAGGCTCCATGAACAGCCGGGCAATACCGTAGCGGAGCTTGCGGATATTTTGCAGCGTACCTTTGACCGGGGCGGAAATGTGGTAATTCCCTCCTTTGCTGTAGGCAGGACTCAGGAAATGCTTTACGCCATTCGGCAAATCAAGCAGGAAGGCTTGGTCACAGGCCACGACGGATTCCCTGTGTATGTGGACAGTCCTCTGGCGGTGGAGGCAACGGGCATCTTCCTGCAATGCGACCATAGCTGCTTTGACGAAGAAACTGCCGCGCTGGTAGAACAAGGAATCAATCCCATATGGTTTGACAATATTTGCCTCGCGGTTACCTCTGACGAATCCAAGCAGATCAATTTTGATAAACGGCCCAAAGTCATCCTGTCTGCCAGCGGAATGTGCGAAGCGGGCCGAATCCGCCATCACCTGAAGCATAATCTGTGGGGTGCGGAAAATACTGTCCTGTTTGTAGGATACCAGGCGGAAGGCTCTCTCGGCAGAAAGCTTCAGGATGGCGCGCAGTATGTTCGCCTGTTTGGTGAGGATATCTCTGTCAACGCGCAGATTGCATCCCTCCACGGCACCAGCGGCCACGCAGACCAAGCGGGGCTTCTTCGGTGGTTGGAAGGCTTCCGGGAAAAGCCCCGGCTGGTATTCGTCAACCATGGCGACGACGCTTCCTGCACCGCGTTCCAAAAGCTGCTGACGCAGAGGGATTACCCTGCGGAAGCTCCCTATAGCGGAGCGGAGTACGATTTGCTGACCGGGCGGATGACCGTGTACGCAGACTCCAAGCCCGTTCCGCGCCTGCAAGCCCAGAAAGGCTCTGCAAGAGCAAGCGCGGTATATGGGGAGCTGCTTGCGGCTGCGGAAGCCCTCCTTGCCTTTGTCAAGACCTGCAAGGGAAGAACGAACAAGGACAACGCAAAGCTTGCTTCTCAGATTCGCAGTCTGATGGAAAAGTGGAAATAGACCCAAAAACAGGAATGGGCGCTTGCCCCAAAGCTTGGGGCAGCAGACGGATTTTTATGCCCAGACCCCTCTGAATTTCATTGTTTACACTTTGTTCCGAAAAAGTTTTGAAATTCGTATCTCAAAGCCCCCGAAACGGAAATATAATTCAGAAAATGAAAGGGGTTTTGTCAATGGAGCAGCAAAAGAAGTCCATTCCTTTGGTGGAGAGCCGGCTGCGGCATAATATTCTGGAAATGCCCAAGGAAATCCGCAAAGCCAGCGGAATTGTCATTTACGGGCGGAGAATCAAAAGTCTGGTATTTACCACAGACCTTGCCATTATCAAAAACTGCGATGCGGATGCGGTCTTTGCCGTTTATCCCTTTACGCCCCAGCAGTCCATTAGTGATGCCATCATTAAGGCCTCCTATATTCCGGTATTCTGCGGTGTAGGCGGCGGCACCACCAAGGGGCTTCGCACCATTGCGCTTGCCAAGGATGTGGAAAGTCAGGGTGCCATGGGCGTTGTGCTGAATGCGCCCATCACCAACCTGAACCTGATGGGTGTGGTCAATGCGGTGGATATTCCGGTTATCATCACGGTTGTTGACGAGAAAACGGACATTGGCGCAAGAATTGAGGCAGGCGCGTCGATCCTGAATGTGGCGGCAGCCGCCAAAACGCCCCAACTGGTTCGTGCCATTCGGCAGCAGTATCCCGATATTCCCATCATCGCCACCGGCGGCAACCGTCCCGAAACCATTACCGCCACCATTGAGGCCGGTGCCAATGCCATTACCTATACCCCGCCCACAGCTCAGGAGCTGTTCAAGACCATGATGTCAAAGTACCGGGAGGAATAAAACACCTATGGTGGGAGGAATCCATGGAACAAAGCCGCGCTTGGTTCCTTATAACCTTTCCGAAATCATGTTATTGGGAATACAAAAGCAGTTAGGAGGCCCTTTATGAAAAGACTGTTTGCCGTGCTGCTGGCCTGTGTGATGCTGGCGGGCTGTGCATCTGATGCCGCTACCGGTGGGGATGAAACAAAGCCGCAGTCCGCTGAAATCCCTTATGAATCCCGCTTTGGGGGAGAAACCCGAATCCGGCTGTCTGACGAGGGCGTAACTTGGGAGACACCTGACGCTCTGGACAGCGATGCTGTCAGCCTCAGCCACGATATTATCTACTATGAAGACCGCGCTGCCTACGACAGCGGCAACCCCTACGGCGAAGGAACCGCTTCCGACCGCCACAGCGCTGAGGAAGCCGCTGCCCACACGGTCATCAACATTACCGCCCCCGGCGCTTACCGGGTTACGGGCAAGCTGTCTGCCGGGCAAATCCGCGTGGATTTGGGCAAGGACGCTTATGATGACCCTGACGCGGTAGTAGAGCTGATTCTGGACAATGCGGAAATTACCTGCACCGTAGCCCCGGCAATTCTCTTTTTGAATGTGTATGAGTGCGACGGGGATTGGGAGGAGAACACTGCCACGGCCGAGGTGGATACGCGGGAGGCCGGCGCAAATCTCATTCTGGCAGAAAACAGCGAAAACATAGTCAACGGCTCCTATGTTGCCAAGGTTTACAAGGACAAGAACGGCAAAAAGAAGCTGTGGAAGCAGGACGGCGCGGTGTACTCCTATATGTCCATGAATGTCTACGGCCCCGGCAGCTTGCAGCTCACCGCGGAAAACGAGGGTTTGGACACGGAGCTGCACCTGACCGTGTGGGGCGGCAATATCACCATTCTTGCCCAAAATGACGGCATCAACACCAACGAGGACGGCGTATCCGTAACCACCGTCAACGGCGGCTGCCTGCACATTGTGGCAGGCTTGGGGGAGGAGGGTGACGGCATCGACTCCAACGGCTATCTGGTGATCAACGGCGGCACGGTCATTTCCGCCGCCAAGCCTGCCTCCGATTCCGGTCTGGACTCCGACCTGGGCTCCTACATCCACGGCGGCACGGTGATTGCCCTGGGTGCTGCCATGGACTGGGCGGAAAGCGACTCCAGGCAGGTTACTATGAACCTGCAGTTCAGCCGGCATCAAAATGGAGCCATTCGGATTGTGGACACCCAAGGCAAAGAGGTTTTCGCCTTTGACCCGGCGCTGGACGAGGTTCTCAGCACCAATATGCGCACCTATCAGGGTGTGATTCTGTCCTGCCCCGATTTCCAAGTAGGGGATAGCTATGAAGTATTCGTAGGGGGTCAGCAGATGATGTACACCTCTACGGATGTAATGGGTCATGGCGGGCAGCGCCCCGGTGGGCAAAGACCTAATGACGGACAAAAGCCCGGCGGTTTCGACGGCAAAAAGCCGGAGGGAGATATGCCGCCCATGTCCTCTATGCCCGAGGGGGAGATGCCCACCATGCCTGAGGGCACAATCCCCGGCGGCGACTGGGGCAGCCGGGGCGACCGCGACCCTATGGGCGGCTTCGGTCAGAATCCCAATGGCGAGGGAAACACCGTGTTCTATATGCAGGATAAAGTCAATTTCTTCTCCGGCCTCACCGCAATCAACTAACGCGCCATCGTAGGGACGTTTCAATTGCCCGTCTCTATGGTAACGAACCGGGAAATCCCGTAGGGGCCGATGCCCACATCGGCCCATTCTAATGTTGCGAGGAGCGCCGCAGTTCCGTAGAAATATTGTATTGCATTCTGCGGGCCGATGCCCACATCGGCCCATTCTAATGTTGCGAGGAGCGCCGCAGTTCCGTAGAAATATTGTATTGCATTCTGCGGGCCGATGTGGGCATCGGCCCCTACATCGACGCGTCTATGTGCCAACCCCTAGTAGGGGCGGGTCTTGACCCGCCCGCTTACCGCACCCGGTTTACTGCGGTGGTGGTTTTTCGGCTTCGGGCCGGTCAAGACCGGCCCCTACAGGGTCATGTCTGCATAAAAAATGGACTTCACAGCTTTGTGAAGTCCATTTTTTATGGGGTGTGCAGCCAATACCAGTCCAAAACCGGGGCTAAATTCTCTTTGCTTACATAGCTTGCGTCTTTGCTCAGAAGCTCCAGCATGCGCTCGTCTTGCTCCGTGCGCTGTTTTTGGGATGCCAGACCCTTGGCGAGCACGGAAATCATGAGCTTGTTAAGCCCTTTCAGCTTGCCGCGGTCAATGCCGCCCTGAAGGGTAAACAGGGGGATTTCCGCCGGAACTGCCGTTGCTTTCCGCACCTGAGAAACCAGCGTGCCGGTATCGCACAGGCCAACGCCGCAGACAGCCAAGACAGAAAAATGCTTTGCGGCACGGGAAAAGCCCTTGACATGGCTGGCGTGAATCCAGCCGAGATAGATTACACCGCTCCCTCTCGGAAGAAATGTGGGAGCCTCCTCAAGGGAATACACCGGAAGCTCCAGCTCCTCCCCCAGCATCCGGGCGTATTGCCGGGTGTAGCCGGTATTGGATGTATATACGATTGCTTTGCATTCCATATTCCATTTCCCTCCTTACGCATGGGACATAAGGGGGAAGAACAGCTTGTCCTTTGCGATACTGTC
Source organism: Faecousia sp. (assembly GCA_051867135.1). Taxonomy (GTDB): domain Bacteria; phylum Bacillota; class Clostridia; order Oscillospirales; family Oscillospiraceae; genus Faecousia. The sequence goes on from JBJDYH010000257.1 coordinate 6,953, forward strand.
CAGCGTTTTCCCCCGGTAGAACAGGCGGTAATCCTCGCCGCCGTCAAAAGGCTCCCCTTGGAACAGGTGCGCATCCTCTGCAAGGGGCGAAAAGCCCAGCTTCAAATGGCGGTAGGGCGTACCCAAACGCACAAGGATCTCCTCCATGGGCACCCGGTCTTTGCAGATAATACTTTGCAGCATCAGGGTGTCCCCTTCCATATCCATAACCGCGAAGCAGTCCAAATCCTCGGCGTAGTAAACATCCCGCATATTGGCGGTATAGAACATTTGCAGGCCAAATTTATTCATCTGCTCCAGAGAGGCGTTGGCGGCGCTGCGGCGCACCGCCTGCATATAGCGGCGCTTCATCCCGGGGTCGGTCTGATCCACCGGGGAAAAGGCTTTCTTCCCGGGGTCGCCGGGAAGGGGCTTTTTCAGCACATACTGATATTGCAGCCCCTCCTGAAAGCCGGTTTTGCGGTAAAAATCCAGAGCGCTCAGGTCGCCAAACAGGTAAATCCCGTCGCAGCTTCCTTCATAATCTTTTACCACATACTCCATCAGCCTTTTGGCAAGGCCACGGTTTCGGTAGTCCGGGTCGGTCATAACCGTACCAATCTGAATGTAGTTTTTTACTTCGCCCTTTTGCAGGAAGCACATTCTGTTGGCGGATACATTGGAGATGATTTTCCCATCCTCCATCCATGAGTAAGGGATATAATCTCCCTCAAAATACCCGCCGGTTACCCAATTTTCAAAGTCAAACCCGAAGGTTTTCCGGGTAAGGGCGTTTAATTTGTGCCGAAGCTCGGCATTATCCATATAATTTGAAACAAGTTCCATATTCCACCCATCCCTTTCCGGGAGCATTGCCGGGATTTATTCTTTATTCCGCAGCAAAACCAATGCGGATAGAGCCAACGCCGCCGTCGATATCAATACTGTTTTCGCCTGTTCCGTAAACACCGCCGTCGCGCATGCTCTCGCCGGACAGGGTCGCCTGACCGATGCCTTTGTCCAGAGAAATCCGATAGTCCTCCTGAGCGCCCAGCAGGGTCAGCTTTGCTTCGCCTACACCCATATCCAGCTTGCTTTCTCCGGTTACGCGGCATTTGAGCTTCAGCTCGCCTACGCCCATATCCAGCCTCAGGTTGTTGATTTTGCCGCCGTCAATGCTCAGCACCCCGGCGCCGCCCTCAATATCGGCATGAAAATTCACGGTCAAATTCCGGATTTTCGCTTCTCCCGCACCCAGAGACAGCTCCAAAATGTCCGTAGACAGGGCATCAACCCTTACCTTCCCGGCCCCGGTATCGATGTCTGCCTCGTCAAATACAAAGCCTTCGGGAACGGTCAAAACAACCGTAATCCCCTTGGAGGAAAAGGAAAACACCCTTTTGGTCTCCCGGATGGAGAGTTTTCCGTCCTTTACCTCTACGCAAACATACTCGTGGTCGCTTTCCACCGAGAACGCCTGCCCGATTTGAATTTGCAAATCCGCCGCGCTCAAATCCACGGAAAGAGAAGAAATCTCGCCGGAAATGGGGTACAGCTCCATATCCCCGGGAGTTCTGTCCTTATCGGAAAAGAGGTACATAATGCCGGTAATTCCCGCAAGGATGCCCCCTATGATGGTAACGCACAAAAAAATCGCAAAAGCCATAGCAATGATTTTAATTACCTTTTGAGCTTCGGTCATTTAATATCCACCCCTCCGAACATGCAGGTTGCGTTGATGTAAACCGTAGGCGCGCCCACAATGTTCTCCCGGCCCTTCTTGTTGGATACACCGCCGAAAATAGAATTGGAGTTTACCTTTACATTCACATTGTCCGGCACGAAAATATCAATGCCGCCGAATACGGAAGTCGCGGAAATGCCGCAGTCCTGTTCAATAAAGGCGCTGCGCAGGTCGCAGTTTACGCCGCCGAAAATAGCCGTCAGCTCCGCGCCGGTGAATACTTCGCCGTCAAAGCGCAGGTCCTGACCGGAGAAGGTAGCGCAGCCCACCCGGACATTGTCCCCGTTTCTGCGAACATTGCACATGATTTTCTCGGCTTTGTTGCTGTAAAACGCGCTGTAAATCATCTTCAAGCCAATGACAACGATAATGGCAGGAATCAGCAGCTTCCACAGCGCCCCAAAGCTCAGGATATCCTGACAGCACAGCAGCAGGAATACGCCGATGGCAAGGCCGATGAGATTGCCGGTTTTTTCTCTTTCGTTGAAAAGGCCGATAAAGCAGGGCACGATGATAAAGAGTGTCCACCAGCCGTCAAAGAAAATATCGATGTTGGTTACATTGCAGGCATTCAGCGCCAAAATGCAGCCCACGGCGATAAACAACAAACCCCATAAGACTTTGCGAAACTTTTTCATAATGTATCATACTCCTTTTTTCCCTCCGGGCTTTCATCAGACACCCGCCCGGTTTTCTTTGCTTACGGCCTCATTGTATAACACTTTCGGAACTTTTCATAGTCATTATTTTTAGCTGAATGTGTTCGTTTTATAGAAATGCGCTTATACGCCTTCCTCAGCAGCGGGATAAATTGGAAATTGTCGGTGAATCGCCACATGATTGTAGGGGCGGGTCTTGACCCGCCCGTTGCACCCGGTTTCCTGCGGCAGTAGGTTTCAGGTTTCGGGCCGGTCAAGACCGGCCCCTACAAAGGGTGCGGCGATAAATTCCAATTTATCGGGCGGATGATATGCATATATGAAAACCGCCGTATACCGGCAGGTATACGGCAGCTTTGATTACAGATTTTCAAATATCTTCGCGCCTCTGGTTTGCAGCCAGCGCAGGAGAATACAGCCGGAAACAAGGAACAGCCCACCCACAAGGGCGAAAAAGGCTTCCACGCTGATTTTACCGTCCAGCAGGACATACGCTCCGCCCAGGGCAATGATGATCACCCAGCCGCCGAACAGAGCCAGCATAACGCTGGCGCTTTGCTTGATGGGCACAATCTCGCTGGTCCAGTTCAGGTTTGGGAGTTTCAGGTTGATGGCAAGCCCCAGCGCCGCCATGAGCACAATAAACAGGAGGGAAACCACGGGAATTGCCACCGCAAAATAGGCGGTGGGCCGAATCAGCCACTCCACTACGGCAATCAGGGGGATTGCGGGAATCACGGTCAGAATCAACTGAAGGTTCAGCTTTGCCATCAAGGCCTGCTTCCCGGAGACGGGGAGGGACTGGATGAGCCACAGATTCTTTCCTTCCAGCGATACCGAGGGAGCAGCCATATCGTTCATGGAAGCCGTCATGCAGATACCCGCCGCGGCGACGAGGGGAATGTACTTTTCCACCATGGGCAGGGCAAGAAGCTCTCCCAATGCATCCGCTTTCCAGACCAGCAGCCCGGCCACAACGGGCATAAAGAGGATGCCGAGGCCGCAGTTGAGCATGTAGTTGGAGCTGCCCAGAAAACGGCGAAGCTCCTTATGCAGCAGAGCGGCACCAATGGAGCGGGTTTTGGCTTTTCGCTCTTTGTACACAGCCTTTGCCGCGCCCCGGTTGGCGGTAGCCAGCTTCAGGAAGCTGCGGGAGAGCACAATGTAAACAACCGCGAACAATATGCCGATAATGGCGGTAAAAATCCCCATGGAGAGGAGGTTTCCCTCCGCTGCCAAGCCCATGTGATACAGCGGGTAAAGCACGGACTTCATTTGATTGCCCACCGCCTCGGCGTTTTGCAGCAGGCTTTGCAGTATGGAATATGCCTGGGCGTAAACATAGTAGTAAATGGCAATAAAGGCAAGGGAAGCTACAACCATTACGAAATTCTTATGCTTGATATGCCCGGCAATCAGGGCTACCACCCAGCCCAGCAACGCCGAAAGCACCAGCACCAGCACCGACAGCACAATGGGAATGAGCACTACGCAAATCGCTCCCACGGCACAGAAGGGAGCTGTCCGGAACCATACGATTTGGGTGGGGACAATGACGATCAGCTCATAAATCAGCCCTATGGCATAAACGCCCACCAGGCGAGCCAGCAGAATTCTGGAAGGGGGCACAGGCATGGAAAGGAGCAAATCGTTGTCCTTGGGCTGGTAAAGGGAGGTATAGGTCATAAACACGCTGCCAAATACCCCAAGGAACAGGGTCAGCAGACCCATGATGCACCAATACAGCCAGCCCATGCCCATAGCCACCAGCGGCTCACACATCATATCCGCCATCATGTAGAAAACGCTTCCCAGGCAGCCAAAGACAAAGATATACAGCAAAACATAGAGGGCAATATTCTTGGAGGAGCGGACTTTCCCGGTTTTCCTGTCCTTAAACACCCAAGAGAATACCTCCAGAAGCTGCTTTTTCAGCAAAGCCTTTGTCATTTTTCTCCCTCCAGTTCCAGGAACACATCCTCAAGGGAAGTGTCGCCCTTCACATCCTCCATGGTTCCGGAGCGGATCAGCTTGCCGCCCTTGATAATGGCAACCTTGTCGCACAGCTTTTCCGCCACCTCCAGCACATGGGTGGAGAAGAAGATGGCGCTGCCCTGATCGCAAAGCCTGCGCATCATCCCCTTCAGCAGGTGGGAGGCTTTGGGGTCAAGACCCACGAAAGGCTCGTCCATAATAATCAGCTTCGGCTCGTGAATCAGGGCGGAGATAATGGCCAGCTTCTGCTTCATGCCGTGGGAATAGGCAGAAATGGGCTGGGCCAAATCGCCGGTCAGCTCAAAATCATCGGCATATTTGCGGATGCGCGCCTGACGGTCTGCGGCGCTGACACCGAAAATATCCGCCACAAAATTCAGGAACTGGATGCCCGTCATAAACTCGTACAAGTCGGGATTGTCCGGGATATAGGCAATCTTGCTCTTGCAGAGCAAGGGGTTTTGCTTCATGGAAACGCCGTCCACGGTGATTTCGCCGCTGTCATAGCCCAAAATACCGCAGCAGGCTTTCAGGGTGGTTGTCTTGCCCGCACCGTTGTGGCCGATAAAGCCGTAAATCTCACCGGGGCGGATATGTAAGGACAAATCGTCAACGGCTTTCTTATCTCCGTAGATTTTGGTGAAATGCTCAATTTTCAGCATGGCAAATTTCCTCCCAATTTTTTTACTTCTGCTTCTTGCCGGAGACGACATTCAAAAGAACATACAGCCCCGTCAAAAGCGCGATCGCGCCAATCAGCACCAGATACATAGCGGGAATGGATACTTTGTTGTCAAAGAAATAAAGGTTGCAGTCTACGCTGTCGCGGATGCCCCGAATCACTTCCGGGGGGAAGCCCAGCTTTTTCATTTCCCGGAAGGTTCCCTGCATAGCGTGGTTTCGCAGCAAGGAAGTGCCGTAAGTGCCGGGCAGGAAGGAGATCACCTTCTGCAACCCCTCGGGGAACTGGGAAATGGGCATATAAGCGCCGCAGATAAAGCCGTAGCCGGAGCTGACAATGGTGCCCACGGCGCTGCCCTGCCCATTGGTGGACAGGGGGAAGATGACACAGGCGGAAAGGGCTGTGCCGGAGAGCACCAGCGCCACCACATCCAGTATCAGCAGCGCCACATCCCCGGCGGACAAATACCAGCCCACAACTGCCAAATATACAAGGCAAACCGCCAAAGCCACAAAGCACACCAGCAGCGTAGACAGCAGCGTGGACAGATAGTAGCTCAGCGCCAGGGTGCTGGATTTCAGGGGGGCAATGGTCAAATCCCGCCTTGCCCCGGTAACTTTATCCTGCACCATAAGAAGATTGGAGCAAAACGCCACGGTGACGCAGCTTACCGCCAGCAAAGAGGATACCAGCTCGCCGCCTACAAAGCCGTCCAGCAGCTTTTGGGGAACGGCAGCCCCCGCCGCTTCCAAAGCGCCCCGGAAGCTGCTTTCGTAGACATTGGCAAGGAATGTGGCATACAGAACCAGCAAAATCAGAGGGGTAATGAGGGAAGTAAAGAACATTCCCTTGTCCTTAAAATACAGCTTTGTATTGCGCCCAACCAGCGCGCCAAGCCCGGTCATTTTTCCCCACCTCCTGTCAGTTTTTTGCCGGTAACGGCAAGGAACACATCGTCCATCTTGCCCTTGGTAATTTCATAGTCCTGAAAAAGGGCCGCATTGCCCATAATCAGCTCGGTAGCCGCCGCCGTATTGGGTACGGATACCCGGAAAGCATCCCGGATGGCTTCATAAGGCGCGCCAAGACCCTTGACCTGCGCTTCTTCCACGCCGTAGAGGGTAATAAAATCCCCGGTGTAGGTGTTTTTCAGGGTAAGGGGCGTGCCCTCGGCGGCAATCTTGCCGCTGTCCAGAATGACCACATAGTCGGCATCTGCCGCTTCTTCCATATAGTGGGTGGTTAAGAATACGGTCATGCCCTCGTTCTTCCGCAAAGACCCAATCACCTGCCACAGCAGGTTTCTGGTCTGGGGGTCAAGGCCGGTGGTAGGCTCGTCCAGAATCAGGATTTTGGGCCGGTGCAGCAGCGCCCGGGCAATGTCAATGCGCCGCTTTTGGCCGCCGGAAAGCTTGCCAAAGGTGCGCCCCAGCAGATCTTCAAAGTCCAGAAGCCGGGAAAGCTCTGCCAGCCGCTCCCGGAAAGCGCTGCCCCGGATGCCGTACAGGGCAGCCCGGCTTTTCAGATTGTCCCGCACGGACAAATCCTTATCCAGCACAGAAGTCTGGAACACGACACCCAAGCTGCGCTTGATAGCATCGGGGTCGCTGTCCAAGTCCGTGCCGCCGATTTTCACGGTGCCGCTGTCCTTGGGAAGCTGACCGCACATAATGTTGATGGTGGTGGATTTTCCCGCGCCGTTGACACCCAAAAAGGCGAACAGCTCCCCTTCCTTTACCCGGAAGCTCAAATCCTGCACCGCCTGAACCTCGCCGAAGCGTTTGCTCAGGTGGGATATTTCAATCAGGTCGCCCATAGCTCCTACTCCTATCCCTTATCCCTTAAAAAAGGGGTCGTTGGGAATGATGATGGCCGCAATGATGTAGGCCAGAATACCGCTGCCGCCCAAGGCGCAAAACAGCACCCATGCCAAACGCACCACAGTGGGGTCAATGTTGAAATACTCCGCAATACCGCCGCAAACACCGGCAACCATCTTGTTGTTATTGGATTTATACAGTTTCTTTTCCATTTCATATTCCTCCATTTCGTTCTTAAGGGAGCGCTGAGCAATGCTGCCCTTGCCGCTTCCCCATCTTTGGGACTATTGTATCACAGTTTTTTCTTTCTGGATAGGGCTGCTATACAGCCGAATGTGTCATTTTTATAGAATGTGCTTAACACCAAAGCGATAAATTGGAATTTACCGCCGCACCAAATGGGTGACCGTAGGGGCCGATTGAGCACATCGGCCCGTTGGGGTGTTGCGGATTCGCCGCAGTTCCGTAGAGGCATTGTTCTTCGTCCTGCGGGGCGATGTTCTCAATCGCCCCCTACATTCACCCAACCCACACCCCGCTAAATTAGAATTTACCGCCGCACCAAATTGGTGTCCGTAGGGCGGGGGCTTGCTCCCGCCGTTCCCTCTAACACGTGGTTCTGTGTTTACGGCGGGAGCAAGCCCCCGCCCTACATCAAAGGTTTCTGGCTGTCAAATAACAATTTGCAGGGTGAAACCCATACGCCTATTATGGAAAGCGGTTCCCGGTATTCAGCCCCGGCCTTACCGATTCGTTTCCAGAAAATCCCGGCGGTATTGGGAGGGGGTGCTGCCCTCCGCTTTTTTGAACACCTTGGTAAACACCCGATAGTCCCCATAGCCGGACTGCTCCGCTACCTCCGCTACGGAAAGGGTTGTACTCAGCAGCAGCTTTTTTGCCTTTTCCATGCGGATATTGGTCAGGTAGGCAAGAAAGCCTACTCCAATCTCGCTTTTGAAAAGCTGGCTGATATACTGGGCGTTGAGATGGAACTGCTCCGCCAGCACGGCAAGGCTTACATCCTCCGCCAAATGCTCCTGCAGATACCGGGTAATGCCCACAATGGTGCGTTCCCCTTGCTGCTCCGGCTCCTCCGAGATTTGCTTCCGGAAAAGGGAGATTTTCAGGTTGTCAATGCAGGTGCCAAATTCCTCATAGTTCACAGGCTTCAGGATATAGTCCGTAATTTGCAGCCGCAAAGCCTCCCGGCAATAGGAGAAATCGTCATAGCCGGACACAATAACAAAGGCAATATCCGGGTGCTTCACACGGCTCAGGCCAATGACCTTCAGGCCGTTCATAATGGGGATATTGATATCCATAATGACAATATCCGGGCGCAAACTGTCAATCTGGGCCAGCGCCTCCATGCCGTCGGCGGCTTCGCCTACCACCTGACAGTCATGGGCTTCCCAGTCAAAGAGCCGCTTGAAGCCCTCCCGAATCAGAACCTCATCGTCTACCAAAAGAACACGCAGCTTTTTCATGGTTCTTCCTCCTGAACCGGCAGCAGCACATGGGCCGTAACGCCCCCGGTTTCGTTTTCCGTATAGCTCAGGCCGTACGCCCGGCCGCAGAGCAGCTTGATCCGCTTTTGTACATTCAATATGCCGATGCTGTTGCCCTCCAATTTGGCAGGCTGCTTATCATAGCTGCTTAGCATCCGGTCAATGGCGGCCTTTTTCCCCTCGGCAAAGCCGCTGCCGGTATCGCAGACGGTAATTTCCATTTGATGCTCCCCTGTTTTCCGGGCGGCAATGGTAACGCAGCCCCGGTAGCCCTTGTTTTTCAGGCCGTGGAGGAGGCTGTTTTCCACAATGGGCTGCAAAATGAAATTGGGCACCTGCTCCCCGCCCAGCTCCGGGTCAATGTCATAGTCGCACCGAAGCTCGGGATAGCGGTAGCACATCAGCTCCATATAGGCTTCCAGCAGCTCCAGCTCATCGTCCAGCGCCACCATTTGCCGGTCTACCTTCACGCTGAGCCGGAAGAAATCCACCAGCCGCATGAGCAAGTCCGCCACCTTTTTGTCATCGTTGAGCTGGGCCTGAATGCGAATGGTGTCCAGGGTGTTGTAGAGAAAATGGGGGTTTACCTGACTTTTCAGGTACAGCATGGACATCTTTTGCTCCGTAAGCTCCGCCCGGAGGGCATCCGGGTTTTCCAGGGTCAGGTAGAAAGACAGGGTCATCAGACAAATGCCCATGCCGCTGATAAGCCAGGTGTGGTTGATGCCCTGCAAAATGCACACCACAAGCTCAATGACCAGGGCAATGCCAATGACAATTTTCTTTTTTGGGTCAATTATCTTTCGGTTTTCCGCCAAAAGCCCGGAGCAAAGCAGCAGGTAAAAGGCCACCGCGAAATAGGGAACCTGCATATACGGCCCGGAGGAATAGTTACCTGCGGGAGTTTGGGTGTAGGTAATGGGCAGCAGAAAATTGCCCATGAGGGCCGCCACCAAAAAAATCCGGGCAGGCAAGTCCAGATTCCGGGGCTTCCCGGCTTCCTCATAAACCAAAACGGCGATGTACTGGTAAAACAGGTAGATAACTACCACCATGCTGCCGAGAAACAGCCTGTGAACGGCTTCGTTGAGCAGCCGGGGCACGGTGTCCAGATGATTGACCGTGTAGACGGTAATCCCGTCCAGCACCAAATGGACAAGTACCGTCACCAGCAGCACCGCAAAGGTTTGATGCAAAGCCGCCTTCTTCTTTTCCGCGGAAAAATAGATGTAGGCAATGAACGCCATCACCAAAAACAGGGCAATTTCCATCCGCAGCATAAAACCCCTCCTTTTCCTGTAATTAGTAATTATAAATATAACACCGGGAAAGAGATAGGTCAAGAATCCTGCCTTATGTGTCAATTTTATAGATGATGTATCTGGGCTTTCATCCGTTGGTAGATAAATCGGAATTTGTCGGTGAATTACAACCTTATCGTAGGGGCGGGTCTTGACCCGCCCGTTGCACCCGGTTTACTGCGGCAGTAGGTTTTAGGTTTCGGGCCGGTCAAGACCGGCCCCTACAGGCGTGCAGCAGTAAGTTTCAATTTTCTTCCTATCAAAAAAGAGGCGCTGAAAGCTCAGCACCTCTTGGTTCCAATTTTTTCGCCGTATTTTACCGGGGTTTCCACGCCCTGCTGCGTAGCTTCAAAGTAGCTTTCCGGCAGGGTGGCAGCATCCTTTTGCAGGAGCAGCACTACGGTAGAGCCGCCGTAGAGGAACATACCCTTTTCCTCTCCCCGCTTCATTTGCCCCGCGCCGTGGTGGTTCAGGATTCTGCCTACCAGCATGGCGCCAATCTCGCATTGGATAACTCTGCCGAAATTTTCCGTATCCATTACCGTATATTCCCGGCAGTTTTCGCAGAAAACCGGGCGGTTTTCCAGCGCAATGGGGCGCACGGTATGTAGGCATCCCTTGATAAACTTGTTTTCCCCCTTGGTGCCGCTGTCAAGATAGCAATAGCGGTGGTAATGCTGGACGCACAGGCGGATTACCAGCACCGTGCCGCCCTCAAACTCCCCGGCCAAGGCATCATCCCGGAGCATGGATGCTACGCTGTAGCTGCTCTGCTTTGCGGGGAACACCATGCCCTTTTCGATTTGATAGGCGGAAAGCAAGCCGTCGCAAGGGGAAACCAGGGCATCCCCCGCCATACACACCGGGCGAAGCTCCGGCTTGATTTTCCGGGTAAAGCAATCGTTAAAGCAGGAAAACTGGGAAGTTACATACTCCGAAAGGTCAATGCCGTTCTTTTTCACAAACCCTTTGATAAGGGGCTTGGAGAGGGGGCAGTCGCAAAAGGCACCGGCAATTTTGCTCACAGGCCGGGCGGTAAGCACTTTCAGAACGGCTCTGCCGGGGACGGTGGTGTACAGGAAGCTTAAAACGCCCTTTTCTTTCTTTTCCATATTACTTCGTCAGCAGCTCTCCCAGCAGGAGGATCAAAAATTCCACAGCGCCGATACCCACCATGACCAGAACGCCCCGTTTGCTGGGCTTTTTCACCTTGAATTTCAGCAGGAAGGCAAGGCCGGTAAGGAGCAAAACGGAGAAATAAATCAGCGTCAAATCCACGCAGGGCAGCAGGTAGTCAATGAGCATCACCGTGGGGAAAATCAAAGCGGAGCTGGTAACCGGCAGGCCGGTATACTCCTTGCGGGCCTTGGTGCCCTCGGTTTCCTGCCGCTGTTCCTCGGTCACATTAAAATACGCCAGACGAATGAGGGCTGAGAGCATAAAGAGCATCAGGATGGTGTGCATCACAAAGCCCAAGGCCGTAACCTTAATGGGACCGGTTTCCCGGAATATGTAGGGGGCGATTTCGCTGCGGCGCATCATTGCCACGCCAATACAGGCAGGCAGCACGCCAAAGGCCACCACATCCGCCAGAGAGTCGATTTGGATGCCGTAATTGCACTCCATACGGCTGCGGTCTTTCTTGGTGCGGGCTACCATGCCGTCAAAAGCGTCGCAGAAGCCGGAAAACAGCAGGAAAAACATACCCATATAGGGATGCCCCAAGCCGGACAACGCTACCACAATGCCGGTGCCTGCGCTGAGCAAAGATGCGTAAGTCAGCCACACCGTGTAGTTATAAAAGCCTATCATATTGCTCTCTCCTCTTTTTTTAAGACTGCCAGCGTTTGGGAACAAGGCGGTACATCATTCTTTCGGCTTTCAGCCACTTCGCCACAAGGAAAGCTGCCTCCGCCACAAGGATACCCCCAAAAATATCCAAAAACAGATGCTGCTTCACCAGCACCACGGCGGCAAATACCAAAAAGCTGAACCCGCCGTTGGCCCACTTGTACCATGTGGGCGTTTTCTTCGTCCTGCATACCACACGCATACAGACCCAGCTATCCAGACAGTGCAGCGAGGGAAAAAGATTGTCCGGCGTGTCGCAGGCGTAGATAAGTCTCGTAAGCCACTCAAAAATTCCGTTTCCCTGAACTTCCGGCCGCACCATGGCCGTGGGCAAAAACAGGAAGAAGGGGATGGCCAGCAGATTGCCCACAACTACCACCGAAGCGGCCTTAAAGTAAAAGTCCATATCCTCCCGGGCGGCCAAAACTGTGGTAGCCACCCATTGGACATAGGCCAGAATGTACACCGAAATAAAGGCGGGAACAAAGGGAATTTTATCGTCCAGAGGGATGGAAACATTATAATGGAAACCGCCGGCGGTAAACGGCCGGGTGGCATAAAAAGAAATTGCGATGGTTGCAAGCATCATTCCAAAGGGGATATAGGCATACTTTGGAATGACTTTGGATAGTTTTTTCATGTTGCAAGCCCTTTCATGGCGTTGTATTTTACTATATTACCAAATCCTCCTGCAAATTTCAAGAACAACTGACAAAATCCTGCCGATTCCCAAGGATTTCTCCCCGTCGGCCCATTTCCCGCCCCCGCTGTTGACAAGGGCCGGGAGAAAGTGGTATACTAAACGCAAATTGGAATTTAGCGGATTGAGAATTGGGTGAATGTAGGGGGCGATGCCCACATCGCCCCGCAGAAAGCACGACGATGCTTCTACGGTACTGCGGCAAATCCGTAACACCCCAACGGGCCGATGTGGGCATCGGCCCCTACGCGCATTATTATGGTACGGCGGTAAATTCCAATTTATCGCTTCGCTGAGGAAAGCCGATAAGCACATAAAAATATTTGGAAAATCTTTCGGACGGGTGGCGAAAGGGCCATTCGTCTTTTTTTAGGAGAAATGTATGAGAAAAATCATTGAGAATCAGACCTTTGATGAAGAACGGGCGCTGTATAACCTGACACACGCCGATGTGGTAAACTGCACCTTTGCCGGGCCTGCCGACGGAGAGAGCGTGCTGAAGGAATCCCGGGATGTGGCGCTGAAGGATTGCGGCTTTTCCCTGCGGTATCCTCTGTGGCATGTAGAGGGCTTTTCCGTGGAGGGCTGCACCATGGACGAAAAGACCCGGGCCGCCATCTGGTACGCCAAAGACGGCGTTATCCGGGAAAGCCGGCTGGGCGGCATCAAGGCCGTGCGGGAATGTGAAAACATCCGTTTGGAGGGCTGCCGGGTAAACTCCGAGGAGTTCGGCTGGAAGAGCAAGGAAATTCACTTACTGGATACGGACATTACCGCCCAGTACATCTTTTTCGACAGCCGGGATGTTACATTAAAAAATGTAAATATGCGGGGCAAGTATTCCTTCCAGTATATGGAAAACCTGACCATTGAAGACTGCTTCTTAGACACCAAGGACGCTTTCTGGCACAGCAAAAATGTAACCGTGAAAAACTCCACCGTAAAGGGGGAGTATCTGGCATGGTTCTCCGAGGGCTTGACCCTGATCAACTGCAAAATCATCGGCACTCAGCCTCTTTGCTACTGCAAGGATCTGCGCCTTGTAAACTGCACCATGGCCGGCTGCGACCTGTCCTTTGAGTATTCCGATGTGGAGGCGGACATTGTGGGTCATATCGACTCCGTAAAGAATCCCCGCTCCGGCACCATCACCTGCAGCTCCGTAGGGGAAATCATCATGGGCGACGCCGTCATGCCCTGCACCGGCAAGGTGATCCTGAAATAAAGGGAACAACCGCACCTTACATAAACGCAATAGCCCGGAATGTTTGTGAAGCATTCCGGGCTTTCAGACTGTAGAAAAAGTATCCGTAGGGGCCGATTGAGCACATCGGCCCTTTGCAAAATGTTGCGAATTCGCCGAAAAACTGCGTCACATTGAGCCTTTTCTGCGGGGCGATGTAGGCATCGCCCCCTACGATTCTGATTTTTGGGGTTTATTGACACACTAAAAGCCCGGAATGCTTGAAACATTCCGGGCTTTCCAATATGTTCTTAGTCAACCTTGGGGGCTTTGGCAAGGGCGGCGGCGATTTCTTCGTCCGTGGGGATATAGTCAGACATTTCACCGTCGTTGAACTTCTGGTAGGCCACCATATCAAAGTAGCCGGTGCCGGTCAGGCCAAAGACAATGGTCTTTTCCTCCCCGGTTTCCTTGCACTTCAGGGCTTCGTCAATGGCTACCCGGATGGCGTGGCTGCTTTCGGGAGCGGGCAGGATGCCCTCAACCCGGGCAAACTGAACGGCTGCTTCAAATACCTTGCTCTGCTCTACGGAGGTGGCTTCAATCAGTCCGTCGTCATAAAGCTGGGATACGATGCTGCTCATGCCGTGGTAGCGCAGGCCGCCGGCGTGGTTGGGAGAGGGCATAAAGGAGCTGCCCAAGGTATACATCTTTGCCAGCGGGCAAACCATGCCGGTATCGCAGAAGTCGTAAACATACTTGCCCCGGGTCAGGCTGGGGCAGGAAGCAGGCTCTACGGCAATGATGCGCATATCCGCTTCACCCCGGAGCTTCTGGCCTACAAAGGGAGCGATCAGACCGCCCAAATTGGAGCCGCCGCCGGCGCAGCCGATGATAACATCGGGCTTGATGCCGTATTTATCCAAAGCGGCCTTGGTTTCCAGGCCGATGACGGATTGGTGCAGCAGCACCTGATTGAGTACGCTGCCCAGCACATAGCGGTAGCCCTCGTCCTGAGACGCGGCCTCCACGGCTTCGGAAATGGCGCAGCCCAGAGAGCCGTTGGTGCCGGGGAACTCGGCGTTGATTTTCCGTCCCACTTCCGTGGTCATAGAGGGGGAGGGGGTAACAGTTGCGCCGTAGGTACGCATGACCTCCCGGCGGAAGGGCTTCTGCTCATAGGACACCTTTACCATATACACCTTGCAGTCCAGCCCAAAGTAAGAGCAGGCCATGCTCAGCGCCGTGCCCCATTGGCCGGCACCGGTCTCGGTCGTCACGCCCTTGAGGCCCTGCTCCTTGGCGTAGTAGGCCTGGGCAATGGCGGAGTTCAGCTTGTGGCTGCCGGAGGTGTTGTTGCCCTCAAACTTGTAGTAGATTTTGGCGGGGGTTCCCAGCGCCTTTTCCAGACAGTAGGCACGAACCAGAGGGGAGGGACGGTACATCCGGTAAAAATCCCGGATTTCCTGAGGGATGGGAATGAACGCCGTGGTTTCGTCCAGCTCCTGCTTTGCCAGTTCCCGGCAGAATACATGGGCCAGCTCGTCCTCCGTCATAGGCTGCAAGGTTCCGGGGTTCAGCAGAGGGGCGGGCTTGTTTTTCATGTCCGCCCGGACATTGTACCATGCCTTGGGCATCTCGTTTTCTTCCAGATAAATTTTGTAGGGGATGTTCTTGGTTTCCATAGTGTTTTGCTCCTTTCCAAAATACGGTTGGGACAAAAAAAGCGCTCCTTGTCCCTGCTTACTTGCTGGGACAGGAGCGATAAAATCGAACCTGCGGTGCCACCCGGCTTGGTGCGAAACGCACCCACTCTTCGCGTACTACCATACGCCGGCCTTTGATTACGAAGCGCCATACTCCGTCTTGCCTACTCATTGCTTTTCGGTTCGCCCTCAGATGCCCATTCCCTCTCCGGCTCCGCGCCGTTTTGCACCAACCAACGGCTCTCTGCAGCTTCTGCTGGGGAGGTACTTACACATCCTCTTCGGTTTCCATCATTTAAGCACATTTGTCCGCCGTTGTCAAGCACTTTTGAAAAAATTTTTTGTATATCGGTTTTACCCACCCGCCCGCTAAATTGGAATTTGTCGAATTGGCTATTGTAGGGCGGGGGCTTGCTCCCGCCGCGAACCCAGGGTTAGAGGGAACGGCGGGAGCAAGCCCCCGCCCTACGATATGGGATGCAGCCGCTACGCTAAATTCAAATTTGTAGGTAGAATGGGAAACGGAAGCGCCACACAGGGCGCTTCCCTACAGGTATTCATTTGGGTGCGGCGGGAGGAGCGTTTTCAGTCGTCAATCAGATAGTGAACGCTGTGGGTGGTATGGCCGTTTCGCAGGTAAAGGCGGGGCACCCGGCGGCTGATGCCGCAGACAAATTCATAGTTGAAGCTCCCGGCGGCCTCGGAAATCTGCTCCATGGTAATGGTTTCGCTGCCTTGGGAGCCAATCAGCACCACTTTATCTCCGGGGACAACCCCCTCGATATCCGTAACATCCACCATAAGCTGATCCATGCAGATACGGCCCAAAATGGGAGCTTTCTGCCCCCGGATCAGCACATAAAAACGGCCGGAAAGGCTTCTGCGGTAGCCGTCGGCATAGCCTACCGGGATGGTCGCTACCGTGGTTTCCCGCCGGGTAACGAAGGTGCCGCCGTAGCTGATGGGGCAGCCCGCTCCCAAGCGCTTGACATGGGTGACCCGGCTGTGCCAGCTAAGCGCCGGGGTCAGCTTCAAAAGGGCGGGGTCTACCTCAGCGCTGGGGTACAGGCCGTAGGTAACAATGCCGGAGCGCACCATATCATAGTGATTTTCAAAGTTCATCAGCCCCGCGGAGTTGTCCATGTGCTTTAGGGGAACATCTACCCCCAATTCCTTCAGCCAAGCGTCAAATTGGTTGAATTTTTCCGCCTGCGATTTTGCCTGCGACAAATCGGCGCAGTCGGCGGTGGCAAAATGGCTGAAAAGCCCCTCCGCTTTCAGGCCGGGAAGCTTCGCGATTTTCGCCGCAAGAACAGCGTTTTCATAAGTCGCCTGAAAGCCGATGCGGCCCATGCCGGTATCCACCGCAATGTGGAAGGGGGCCTCCATCCCCAGCGCCGCCGCCGTTTGGCTGAGGGCTGCGGCATCGCTTTCGCAGAAGATTGCCGGACGGATTCCCAGAGGAATGGCCTGAGGGAAAGCGGCAGGGGGCGTATGGCCAAGAATCAGAATGGGGGTGAGAATATCATGCTGGCGCAGCTCCAAGGCTTCCAGCATGGAGCTGACGCCGAAAAAGGCGCACTTATCCGCAAGGGCTCTGGCAACCTCCACAGCGCCGTGGCCGTAGGCATCCGCCTTGACGATGGCCATTACCGGCACCCCGGCCTTCCGTGCCACCGCCTGAAAGTTTGCCTCCACCACATCCAAATCGATTTTTACATAGGTATTGTCAAAATTGATCATTCTCTCACGCCCTCACGGTCTCAACGGGATACTTTTTGCCAGTATATCACGGATTGCCCCAAATGTCAAAACCGTGAAAATCCAAAGTAGGGGCGGGTCTTGACCCGCCCGATTACCGCACCTAATTTTCTGCGGCGGTGGATTTTGGGTTTCGGTCGAGTCAAGACTCGACCCTACAAGGGTGCGTCTATGCACCAACCTCTTGTAGGGGCGGGTCTTGACCCGCCCGATTACCGCACCTAATTTTCTGCGGCGGTGGATTTTGGGTTTCGGTCGAGTCAAGACTCGACCCTACAAGGGTGCGTCTATGCACCAACCTCTTGTAGGGGCGGGTCTTGACCCGCCCGATTACCGCGCCCCGTTTACTGCGGCGGTGGTTTAGGCTTCGGGCCGGTCAAGACCGGCCCCTACAGGATTTCCGTTCGCCGGGTGCGAAAAAACCGGGCAGAAAGCTCTGCCCGGTAGGTATTTACTTGCAGAAATCCTGCGCCACTTCCACGATATGGTCAGCGCACAGGCCGAAGGCTTTCAGCACCTCGTAAGCAGGGCCGGAGAAGCCGAACTCGTCATTGACACCGATACGCCGCACCGGGGTGGAGCAATTCTCGCTGAGGTAGCTGCAAACAGCCTCGCCCAGACCGCCGACAACGGAGTGCTCCTCGCAGGTAATGATTTTGCCGCATTCCTTGGCGGCGGCGAGCACCAGCTCCTCGTCAATGGGCTTGACGGTGGACATATTGATAATACGGGCATCAATGCCCAGCTCTGCCAGCCGCTCCCCCGCCTGCATGGCCTCGTATACCATCAGGCCGTTGGCGATAATGGCAACATCCTTACCTTGGCGCATCACTTCGCCCTTACCGATGGTAAAGTGAAACCCTTCCTCGTGGAAAACAGGCACGGCAAGCCGCCCAAAGCGCAGGTAAACAGGGCCGTCATGTCGGTACGCGGCCTTGACCGCGGCTTCCGCTTCCACCGCGTCCGCGGGGCAGATAATGGTCATGCCGGGGATGCTGCGCATCAGGGCAAAGTCCTCACAGCACTGGTGGCTGGCACCGTCCTCACCTACGGACAGGCCGCCGTGGGTAGCGCCGATTTTCACATTCAAATGGGGGTAGCCGATGGAGTTGCGGATCTGCTCATAGGCTCTGCCGCTGGCGAACATGGCAAAGCTGGAGGCAAAGGGCACCAAGCCGCAGGTGGAAAGGCCCGCCGCTATGCACATCATATTGGCTTCGGCAATACCGGCGTTGAAATGCCGCTCAGGGAATGCCTTGGCGAACATTCCGGTCTTGGTAGAGCCTGCAAGGTCAGCATCCAGCACCACCACATTGTCATATTTCTGACCCAGCTCTACCAGAGCCTTGCCGTAGCCGTCACGGGTGGCAAGCTTTTTTACTTCTGCCATATTACTTGCCCTCCAATTCGTTCAGGATTGCATTCAGCTCCGCCATAGCCTGAGCGTACTCGGCATCGTTGGTAGCCTTGCCGTGCCACCCGGCGTTGTTTTCCATAAAGGAAACATCCTTGCCCTTCACGGTCTTCATGACGATGGCGGAGGGCTTGCCGGTAACGGTCTTGGCGTGGTTCAGAGCCTTTTCGATTTCCTCGAAGTCGTTTCCGTCGATCACCTGCACATCAAAGCCGAAGGCTTCCAGCTTGCTGTCAATGGGGTAGGGGCTCATGACCTTGGCAATGTCGCCGTCAATCTGCAAACCGTTGTTGTCGATGATGACGCACAGGTTATCCAGTTTATAATGGGCAGCGGACATACAGGCTTCCCATACCTGGCCTTCCTGAATTTCGCCGTCACCCAGCAGGGTATATACCCGGTAGTTTTCCTTTTTTACCTTAGCCGCCAGCGCCATGCCAACCGCCACGGAAATACCCTGACCCAAGCTGCCGGTGGACATATCCACGCCGGGAACAGAGCGCATATTGGGGTGGCCCTGCAAATAAGAGCCGGTATGGCGCAGGGTCTTGAGATCCTCCCAAGGGAAGAAGCCCCGCAGCGCCAGAGCGCTGTACAGGCCCGGCGCGGTATGGCCCTTGGAAAGCACGAAGCGATCCCGCCCTTCCCACTTGGGATTGCCGGGGTCCACATTCAGCTCCTTAAAGTAGAGGTAGGTAAACAGCTCCGCGGCGGACATACTGCCGCCGGGGTGGCCGCACTTTGCGCTGTAGGTGGACTGGATGATGCCCATACGCACCTTGCAGGCCGCAATTTTCAGTTCTTTCAGTTCAGCGGGGGTCATAAACAAGCCTCCAATCATCCGGTCATCGGGAGCCGGTTCCACGGCCCCGAAAGGGGAAAAGCCCACAAATTTCAACTATATACTACCACCATTTTGCCCAACTTGCAAGCCATATTCGGGCAAATTTCCACAAAATATTTCCCCTTGCTTTGTAGCTTTTGCTGGGAGAGGGCTTTTAGCCCTGATTATCCAGCACCAGCTTGAAGGCACCGTAAGCGCCGGCATCGTTGCCCAGCTTCGCCAAAGCGAAGCGCACCGGGGAAACGGCGTGGAAATTATAGATGTCAAAATACCTGCGAATGCCCTCTATCAGCCTTTCCCCTGCCCGGCTGACACCGCCGCCGATGACCACGGCCTCCGGGTCTGCCACGCAGGAGATATTCGCCAAAAGGCGGCCTAAGTATTCATATACCCGCTCCAAAACTTCCGCCGCCGCATCATCCCCCGCCGCGGCCGCGTCAAAAACATCCTTGCAGGTAAAGTCCTCTATTCCCCGCAGAACGCTGGGGGTATGGCAAGCAGCCAGATAGTCCTTGGCAATCTGCACGATTCCCGTAGCGGAGCAATACTGCTCGGCGCAGCCCCGCTTGCCGCAGCCGCAGCGGCGGGTCTCTTTCGGCTCCAGAGTCAGGTGTCCGATTTCACCGCCGGCCCCGTGAGCACCGGAAATCAGCTTGCCATCCACCACAATACCGCCGCCAACGCCGGTTCCTAAGGTAGCCATTACCATATTTTTGCAGCCCTCGCCGCCGCCTTTCCAGCATTCTCCCAACGCCGCCACATTGGCATCGTTTCCGGCGCATACGGGAAGCCCTGTCAGCGCCTGCATCTGCCCCGCCAAGTCCAGAACACCCCAGCCAAGGTTTACGCAATGGTTTACAACGCCTTTGCCGTCCACCGGGCCGGGTACGCCCACGCCTATGCCCAGAATTTCCCTGCGGTCAACGCCGTTTCGTGTCATGTAGTCCTCCACCGAGGCCGCGATGTCCGGCAGGATGTTTTCACCGCCGTTTCGGGTGTCGGTGGGTATCTCCCATTTGGATATCATGTCTCCATACTCGGAGAAAAAGGCCAGCTTTACCGTAGTACCGCCGATATCAATGCCAAAACCGTATTTCATAATGATTTCCTCCCAGCCAAGTGGCTAAATAATTGTTTATATTATAGTCTATGCACAAGAAAAATGCTATCCCCCACAGTAAAAATTGTGAAATTTTTGAAATCTACTTGCGTTTATGGATATTTTGCGGTAACATATAAGTACCGTAGAAAAACTACCGAAAGGAAGGAACTACCCATGATCAAAGTAGATATTTCCAATGTATGGGGCGATATTTCCCTGCCCGACCTGCTGGCCGTGGAAAAGGAAGTTTTTGCCGCCCACCAAACCCTTACCGAGCGCACCGGCGCCGGCAACGACTATCTTGGCTGGCTGGATCTGCCTGTAGAAGAGCCTACCGAAGAGATTATTCGTATCCGTGCCGCCGCTGAGCGCATTCGGGAAAGCTCCGATGTGTTCGTTGTCATCGGCATCGGCGGCAGCTACTTAGGCCCCCGCGCCGCCATTGAGCTGCTGCAGGGCTGCAACCACAATATCGGCAAGGGCAAGGGCAATCCTCAGATATTCTTCGCCGGCAACGGCCTGTCCACCCGGGCATGGAACGAGCTGGTTCGTCTGCTGGAGGGCAAGGACTTCTCCATTGCCATTATCTCCAAATCCGGCACCACCACCGAGCCTGCCATTGCTACCCGTGCTCTGCGCTGGATGCTGGAGCGCAAGTACGGCACCGACGGTGCCCGCAAGCGCACCTACGCCATTACCGACCCCTGCAAGGGCGCGCTTCGCCAGATGGCGGAGGAAGAGGGCTGGGAGACCTTCGTCATTCCTCCCGATGTGGGCGGCCGTTACAGCGTGCTCACCGCCGTAGGTCTGCTGCCCATGGCTGTTGCGGGTATCGACCCCATGGATGTGATGGCCGGCGCTGTAGAAGCCAAGAAGGCTTATGACCTGCGCTCCTTTGAAAACCCCGTATGGCTGTATGCGGGCATCCGTAACCTGCTGTACCGCAAGGGCAAGGCTATCGAGCTGTTTGAAAGCTTTGAGCCGGGCTTTAAGATGTTCGGCGGCTGGTGGCAGCAGCTCTTTGGCGAGAGCGAAGGCAAGGACGGCAAGGGTATCTTCCCCGTAACCGCCGAGTTTACTGCCGACCTGCACTCTTTGGGTCAGATGATCCAGCAGGGCCAGCGGAACATTTTTGAGACCATGGTGCGCTTTGCGCCCCCCGAGAAGCGCGCTGTCGTCGGCTCCGATGTCAAGAATCTGGACGGCCTGAACTATCTGGCTGGCAAGACTCTGGACTTTGTGGACGAGCAGGCATATCTCGGCACTCTGGCTGCCCATGTGGACGGCGGCGTGCCTGTCATCACCATGGATGTGGGCGAGCTGAACGAGAAGAAGCTGGGCGAGCTGTTCTACTTCCTGGAGCTGAGCTGCGGCGTTTCCGCCTATATGCTGGGAGTCAATCCCTTCAACCAGCCCGGTGTAGAGTTCTACAAGCGCAATATGTTCCAGCTTCTGGGCAAGCCCGGCTACGAGAAGTAAGGGCTTCTTCTCACGAAAGTACAAAAACCGAAAATAATGGTTGCAAAATTTCTGCATAACTGCTAAAATACCCATAAGCCACATTTGGCAGAGCAAAGGAGGACATTCCGATGATTCATTTGATTATGGGCCTGAAGGGCTCCGGTAAAACCAAGAAGCTGCTGGACTCCCTGAACAACGCAGTGGAAACTTCCAAGGGCTGCGTCGTTTGCATCGAGTACGGCACCGACCTTACTTACGGCATTTCTCACAAGGTTCGCCTTGTCAACTCTAAGGAGTACGGCATCCAAAATGCCGCTATGCTCAAGGGTTTTGTTTGCGGCCTCCATGCCGGCAACTATGACATTACCCATGTGTATGTAGACAATCTGTATAAGACCATTGGCAACGATCAGGCTGCCGGTGAGGATTTCATTGTTTGGGCTGCTGCTTTCGCAGAGGCTAACAACATGGAGATTACCATCTCCGTATCTCAGGATCCCGCAGTCGCAGGCGAGGCTGTTAAGGCTTTCCTGTAAGGGCAAAATAAACTACACCCCAGAGGGCAACCTCTGGGGTGTTTGTTTTCTGCGGAAATCTTGCAGTAGTCTGTAACTATTAAGAATTGTTATTTGGCGGTGAGATGAACAATGCCGCCGTAGGGGGCGATGCCCACATCGCCCCGCGGTAAAATGTTCCGATTATCAGAATATTTCGGCGAATTCGCACCATGTACAACGGGCCGATGTGGGCATCGGCCCCTACGGGACTGTGCGAAATTTAACCCACCAAACAACAATTTTTATATGTTACGGCCTAGTAGGGGTGAGCATTGCTCGTCCGAAACATATCATCTGCCGCCGTAGCCTCCAAACTCGGCATAGCCGAATAAAACTGCGAAGCAATATCACTAAAAACTCTGACGAAAAGTTTTGAGTGGTATTGCCTGCGCAGTAGTATTTTTTCTGACGAAAAAGTTTTATTGAAACCGTCCGGTTTCAGTTACGATACCTCAATTCTGCTGGTTGGGGGTAAAGGCCCACATATTCTTGATGGCTTTTTCAATCTCCTCGTAGGTGCAGCCCCGCTGGCTGAGGGCTACGGAGTTGGGGTCATTCACGAGAATCCGGTCTTTTGCCTGATCGTAGCCTATCAGCAGGATATAGTGGCCGCTGTAGGTAAATACGCACTCGCCCACATGGCAGATAACCGGGGTGCCCGCCTTCAAATAGCGCAGCAGCGTACCCTTGTCCAAAGGCACTTCCTTTACATTGTAGCCCAGCTTCTTGCCGCCCTGACTGAAGAGAATCCATTCCGTGCCGCCCTTGTGCTTGCCGTTTTCGTCCAGCTCGGTGCCTACATAGCCGTTTTCCTCGGCAAACTTCATCATATAGTCCGGGGTGTGGTCAGGATTTTGGGTATAGTAATAGTCCACCATGGAAAGGCAGGTGGGGCCGCAGCCGGTGAGGCCGCCAAGGCCGTAGGCATACTTGGTATAGCCCCAGCGGATATCCCACTGCATAAACAGCGGGGGCACATCCATCTCGCCGGCAAATTCCGACATATCCTTGGCATGCTCCTTGCCATACTCCAAGGGGGCGTTCAGAATAAAATCCCGGGCTTCGGGGCTTTTTTCATAGGCATCGTACAGCCGCTCGGGGTAATAGTCGAAGCCCATTTTGTAGTCCTCCACCGTAAGGCCGTTCTCTGCGGCAAATTTCGCAATGGCCTGCTCGGCGGTAAGCTCCACATCCTCAGGCGGCGTGGTATCCTCCGGCTGGGTATTGCCGGGCAGGGTGGGATCGCCTTGGGTAGCAGCGGGGGTAGACTCGCCCAGCAGCGACGACCCGGGCTTCTTTTCGCCGGAACGGATTTGGTTCCAAAGCAGGGTGGACAGCAGCACCACCGCGCCGATGATGACCGCCATTTCTACAAACATCCCGGTCATGGAAGATGATGATGATTTTTTTCTTCGTCTGCTTGCCATAGCTTGCTCCTTCAATGCGCAATGGGGAAGCCCCCATAGACAGTTCGTTTTTCGTACTTGAGCATTATACCACAGAGGATGCCTGCCGGTCAAGTATGGGCAAGTTTTTTCCCTTTCCCCTTGCCCCCCCGGAGATTTCGTGATATAATTTGTCATGCATATCGGTCTCCATTCGCTGCCTGATAAATTGGAATTTGTAGGGAATGCATTTATGCATTTCCTACGCCCCCCGAACCGGGAAATCCCGTAGGGGCCGATGCCCACATCGGCCCGTTGGGGTGTTATGGATTCGCCGCAGTTTTGTAGAAACATGATTCTGCGTCCTGCGGGGCGATGTGGGCATCGCCCCCTACATTCACCCAATTCACGCCCCTACAAATTCCAATTTGTCGCTCCACTGAGGAACGCCTATGACCGCATAATTTGTCTGTTCGCAAGCATTTTGCAAAGGAGTATTTCATGATTTCTATTGCCCTGTTCGGTGTGCTGATTGCCGCCGTGGATCAGTTAACCAAATATCTGGTCATCCGGAACATTCCCTATTACGGTCATGTGGATGCCATCCCCGGCCTGTTCAGCCTGACCCATACCCATAATATCGGTGCGGCATTTTCCTCCTTAGAAGGTCAGATGTGGCTGTTTGCCCTGATTTTTATAGTATTTACCGCACTATTTCTTGTGGAACTGCGCTGCCGCAAGCTGAGACTTACCCGTCTGGAGCTGTGGTGTCTGGCTGCCGTTTGGGGCGGGGGTCTGGGCAACATGATTGACCGTGTGTTTCGGGGCTTCGTGGTGGATATGATTAACCTGGACTTTATGACCTTCCCGGTGTTCAATGTGGCGGACTGTTTTATCACCTGCGGCTGCATTGCCCTGATGGTGCATTTGGTTTTCTTTAACAAGGACTTCTGGCGGGAGGGCAAAAAGTGATTTTGATTTCCGACACCGCCGGAGAGCGGCTGGATGCCTTTCTGGCCCGCAGCGGCGGGATGACCCGCTCTGCTGCCCAAAAGCTCATAGAGGACGGAGCGGTGAAGCGCAACGGCAAGCCCGGCAAGAAAAATGACCGCCTGAATGTGGGAGATACCATCGAATACGAAATCCCGGAAGCCAAGAGCGTGGACATTCGGCCCACGCAGATGCAGTTGGACATTGTCTACGAGGACGAGGATGTGCTGGTGATCAACAAGCCCAAGGGGCTGGTAGTCCACCCCGCCGCAGGGCACAGCGACGATACGCTGGTAAACGGCCTGTTGTACGCTCTGGGAGATGACCTTTCCGGCATCAACGGCGAGCTGCGCCCGGGCATCGTCCACCGCATTGATAAGGATACCTCCGGCCTGTTGGCTGTGGCGAAAAATGACTTGGCCCACACCGTTCTGGCCTCCCAGCTTAAAGACCATACCATGGCAAGAACCTACGAGGCCATCGTCTGCGGCAGCTTCCGGGAGGACAGCGGCACGGTCAACGCCCCCATTGGGCGCCACCCTACCGACCGGAAGAAAATGTGCGTCACCCAGCGCAATTCCAAGGAAGCCATCACCCATTGGGAGGTAGTGACCCGCTACCGGGGCTATACCCATATCCGCTGCCGTCTGGAAACCGGGCGCACCCATCAGATTCGTGTCCACATGGCGCACATCGGCCACCCCATTCTGGGGGATACCGTCTACGGCCACAAGAATAAGGAGCTGGGGCAGGAGAGCCAATGCCTCCACGCGGGTCTGCTCTGCTTCCGCCACCCCCGCACCGGCCTGCCCGTTATGGTCAGCGCCCCCCTGCCGGATTACTTTCAGGAAGTGCTGCAAAAGCTGGAACGGATGGGCTGAGCCTTTCCCTGGAAAAATACAAAAAACATGGAGAATGACCCTTGACATTTCCCCCTATTCATGCTAAAATCTACTGGCTGAATATTAGGGGCCTCAAGGATTTGCGGGTGTAGTTCAATGGTAGAACACCAGCCTTCCAAGCTGGATACGCGGGT
>JBJDYH010000258.1:0-2056 GCA_051867135.1 Faecousia sp.
CGGAGGCGCACCCAGATAGCACCAGTAGGTGTTCAGGATATCCTGCGCCGCCTTATGTAGAATGTCCTGCCATGGAGATACTGGCCTACCATCACACCGATCAGGATATTACGACACTGAAGGAGCTCTGTCACAGAGCAGCGCTGGCAGCGGAGGGGAAAACGGAGATATCCTTTGCGGAGGCGCTTTACCAATACCACCGCACGCTGATGAAGCTCAGCGGCAATACCATCACCCCGCTGGTCATAAACGCCCTTGTCTCCACTTCGCTCCCCTTCTGGTCAGACTACGAGCAGCTTGCAGGACCAGATGCCGCCCTGGAACGGCTGGAACAATTTACCAAGTTAATTGAAACAGGGGAAGGCGAAAAAGCTGCACAGCTTCTCCGGGACGGAATTGAGGATTATAAGAAAGAGCGCGGATATGATTCAGATAGTCTGGGACAACACAGGAAACCGGGAAGAAAGGAGTAGGGCATTTTACCAAAAAGCAATCCAACCTTCTTTATACCTTTACAGCTGACATACTGCTTTGCCGGACGCATTGCTATGAATACTGAGGGAAAACCATCTGGTCTTCCCTCAGCATTTTTATAGGTTCAATTGCAAGAAATCCGGTACCGGTGCTTTACAGGCGCCGTTTTCGCAGAGATAATAGATTGTCCCCTGCTCCGGGATGGGGTAGTCTTTAGTAAATGGGGCGCACTCCGCAAGTGTTTCTGCGTTCTCCTTCGTTTTCAGAAGAACATGCAGATCATCCGCCGGATGTTCTCTATAGTATGCCGTCAATTCACCAGGCAGTCCGTCACTTGTGGCACAGACTAATTCTCGATGGGGGTACAGGGCACCCATCATGGCCAGCACGCCAAAGCAGCTGGCGGAAGGATATTCTCCAATCTCCCCGGCAAGGAATCGTAACTGTCTATCAGTCGCTGCCTGCCATTCCGGCTCCCCGGTCAGGGATGCCAGGGTTTGCAGCACCATAGCTGCCACAGAATTGCCGGAGGGCATGGCTCCGTCATAGGTTTCCTTGGGGCGGGCGATGAGTCGCTCCCCATCGAAGGCGGTCATATAGTAACCGCCGTTTTTCTTATCCTCGAACAGCTCCACCATCTGCTCTGCCCGGTGGAATGCACATTGCAGATACTTGGCGTCAAAGGTGACCCTGTACAGTTCCAGCAGGGCCAGCGCATAGACCGCATAATCCTCCAGCTGCCCCGCATAGGCTGCGTCTCCATCCCGGTAGCGCAGGTACAGCCGGTCATTTTCCGTCACCATTTTGTTTTCAATAAACTGTTGGATTCGGATAGCTGCGTCCAGATAAGACGGTTCCTCCAAAACCTGCCCAGCCTTTGCAAGACCAATGATCGCCCAAGCGTTCCAGGATAGCAGAATCTTATCATCCTTGTGGAGTTTCGTTCGGTTCAGTCGGTACTCATAAAGCTTATTTAGCAGGGGATCGTCCATATTCCAGCCATTCTCCGAAGTATGAATACGATTGGGGATGCTTTTGCCCTCAAAAATGCCGGATTGGGTGATATCATACAGGCGGCAGAATTCTTCACCGTCTTCTTCACCCAGAAAGGTCTTGACTTCCTCCGGGGTGAACACATAGTATTTCCCTTCCACGCCGTCACTGTCCGCATCCTGACCGCAGTAACAACTACCCTCCTCACTGGTCAGCTCCCGCAGAATATAACGGGCAGTTCGGCGGGCCGTATCCGCAAAGCATTCCCGCTTGGTATGCTGGTAGGCTTTGGTATAGGCAATCAACAGCAGCGCGTTGTCGTAAAGCATCTTTTCAAAGTGAGGTACCAGCCACATTTCATCCGTGGAATACCGGGAAAAGCCCCCGCCGATATGGTCAAAGATACCACCTCTTGCCATGTCCTCCAGCGTGATCTCTACCATTTTTATAGCGTTGGGTTCCTGCATGGTATCGGCGTACCGCATGAGAAACAGCAGATTGTGGGGTGTCGGGAACTTGGGCGCTGCCCCAAAGCCGCCCCACTTGTGGTCAAACCGCTGTGCAAGCTGACTGTACGCCCGTTCCACCA
>JBJDYH010000259.1:0-8528 GCA_051867135.1 Faecousia sp.
CCGAGGATCGGTTCACAGCAACGGGTTGTGCAGAATATCTTCTTTTCCGGTTTTTTTCAGAAGAAATGACTTGCTTTTTCCGCACTTCTAAGCTATGCTACTTTTTCTTTTTCACTCATAATCGAGATATTCGCGGATCTTCTCCAAAAATTCTTTTCCATACCAGGACGCTTTTAACTCGCCTACCCCGGACACCCGCCTGAAGTCCATCATGGTTCTCGGCTTCTTTCTTGCCATGTCCTGCAGCGTGGCATTGGAGAACACTACATAAGCGGGGATATTTGCTTGCTTGGCCAGTTTGCCCCGCAGCTCCCGCAGCACATCATAAAGACCCGTCTCATCACCGGACACTTTCGTGGGAACGGACGGGTGGACAGGCCCTTCCTGTTTCTTCACCGGCATCTGCACCGTCTGTCCATGGTATAGCACTTGGGATGCATTGGGTGTCAACCGCACCGTCTGATGCTCCGGCTCTTTGAGCAGATATCCTAATTCTTCCAAATGATCCGCCATTGCACGGATCTGCGTTCTATCGGTGGTTTTCAGTAAGCCATAGGTGGACAGGTCATCCAAACCTAACTGCAGCAGCCTTTTATCCTTGCTGCCATTCAATACCCGGGCAACAACCGCAATTCCCACATAGTATCCCAGCTTATCGTGGATACGCTTGACGCAGGAGAGAATCATCTGCGCTTCCCGGGTAATATCCACCGATTCAAATTCACCCTTGCAGTTGCCGCAGTTATCGCAGGCATTCGGGTGCTTTTGTCCGAAATACTCCAGAATGTAGCCCCGCAGGCACTTTTTTGTTTTGCAGTAGCCCACCATCATAGCCAGCCGCTCCATATCCTGCTTGCGGACGATCTCCCGCTCTGCCGAATCCAGTTCCTCATTGTCAGCGGAACTGTTGATCAGGAATTTTGCAGTCGTCACATCGGAACTGCTATATAGCAGGATGCATTCTGCATCGGCACCATCCCGGCCGGCGCGGCCTGCCTCCTGATAGTAGGCCTCGATACTCTTGGGCATGTTGTAGTGGATCACGAAGCTTACATTGGATTTATCAATGCCCATTCCAAAAGCATTGGTTGCAACCATTACTGTCTTTCGGTCATGAATAAAATCCTCCTGATTGGAGGTTCTTTCCTCCTCGTCAAGGCCTGCATGATACCGGGTAGCTTCATACCCAGACTGCTGCAACATTTCGCATACACTCTCCACCTTTTTTCTGGTAGCGCAGTAAATGATGCCGCTTTTGCTCCTTCTGGAGGCCATGATGCGCAGTAATTCCGGATCCTTGCGGTTCGGATGAATCACTTCAAAGGATAGGTTTGGACGGTCAAAACCCGTTACTGTACGCACAGGTTGGCGCAGCTTCAGGATCCGTTCCACATCCTCACGAACCTGCTTCGTGGCAGTCGCGGTAAACGCTCCAACCACAGGCCGCTTCGGCAGAGTGTCGATGAAATTCACAATCCGCAGATAGCTGGGGCGAAAATCCTGTCCCCACTGGGAGATGCAGTGGGCTTCATCCACCGCCACAAAGGAAATCTGTAATTGGTTCACCACATTGCCAAATCCACCGGAATCCAGCCGCTCCGGAGCAATGTACACGATCTTATACCGTCCTGCCAAGAGATTGCGGTACACCACCTGCATCTGCGCGCCATTGAGGGTACTGTTAATATAAGCCGCCGGGACACCGGCAGCCTTCAGCGCCAGCACCTGATCCCGCATCAGAGAGATCAGTGGAGAAACCACCAGAGTGATGCCCGGCAGCATCAGCGCAGGCACCTGATAGCAGATACTTTTACCGCCGCCTGTAGGCATGATGCCAAACACATCCCGCCCGGCAAGAATACCATCTATCAGCTCCTCCTGCCCCGGCCGAAATTCCCCGTAACCAAAATAGCGCTCCAGGATTTTCCGCTTTTCCATCTTTGCACCGCTTTCGTCTATTTGTTTGTGTATATTATTGCATATCTTCTCTAAGTTTTCAATCACGGCTTTTCGTTTATCTTGGGAAGCTCTGATGAAAGCGGCAAGAGCTGAGGCAGAAGATCTTTGCTCAGCCGAAAGTACTAAAATGGCGGAATACTTTGTGTATTTCCCATTTTTGCAGCTGAACGGATGTGGCAAAAGATTCGCCCTCCAGCCGCAGACGATTTATTCAGAGTTTCCCTTGCTGTACTATCCGATACAATAATGTTATCAAGGCAGCTTCTCAATCAAGATACATATATCCGGTTACTGATACCTTTTCCTTCAGCTTAACAACGCTTTCTTTGTCCTCATTCTATCACATTCTCCGCCCAGCGAAAAGCCCTTTCTTTGTTTGTAGCTATACAAAACAAGTGGCGATTTGAAGTGAATCGCCACCTGTTTTATCATCTCAGGAATGTGAAGTTTTCGGTATTGGAATGTTCTGGAGCGAAGTGGAAGCCCAGCAGGTCAAAGGCCTTTATATCCTCGATGTTTGTAATCTGGCTGCGAGCCATGTAACGCACCATCTCGCCACGGGCCATTTTACACATGGTCGCCTTTTCTATGACCTTTCCGTTCTTCATTTCGCCAAACGCGCAGGTAAGGAAGCGGACAGAATCCGGCACATATTTGGAAACCGCAGCGCTATACTCTTTGGATGCCAGATTCACGACACAGTCGGTATCAACAAGCAGCGTCCGGGCAAGGCAGTCGCCCCAGAAAGCATAGAGGTCTTTTGCACCGTCCACGCAGAGCTTTGCCTGCATTTCCAAGCGGTACGGTGTCACACCGTCAAAGGGGCGAAGGATGCCATAAAAGCCCGACAGGATACGAAGATGCTCCTGGACATAGTCCAGTTCCCGGTCGGTGAATACGCCGGGGGCCATGTGCTGATAGGCAATCCCCTCATAAGCAAGGATTGCGGGAGTCAGGTTTTTCCGCAAATCCATGTGCTCCAGCCGCGTTGCATTCAAGGCGGCGATCTGATCGTTGCACTTCCAGAGCCGCTTCAGTTCGGCATCTTTCATCCCCTGCAGCACTTCCATGAGCCGCTGTGTCCGGTTCAAAAACACGGGGTAATCCACCCAAGGCAGACCGTCGTCGATGCGCATCTTCTTGGCAGGCGATAGAATGATTCTCATAGTCTTGTTTCCTTACGGTTGATAATTGATATTGGCCTTCCGGGCCTGCGCGCAGAGATCCTTTTTCTGGATGGTGTATTCTTTCCCATCCTTGACAAAATGGGTACCAAGCTGGCGAAATTCAAAGGCTACGCCCTTTCGGATGCAGCTTTCCCGTACCCTCAGCACCCAATCAAAGCACAGCGGCCGTGCGTAACGGTCGGACTCTCCGCCAACCACAACCAACTCCACGCCGTCAAGGTAGGGTTCAATATCCATCTGAGAAATCATGGGCTGGCAGATGATATTTTTGTGCTTGATGGGCAGCTTCGCAAAAATTGGCAAACGGATGTCCGCTGCGTGCTGATTTTCCACGGTACAGCCAACGATCACATTGTCGTAGCCCTCACCCCAGTCCGCTGGGATGCAATCTAAGAATCGCTCAATGCGCTTGGTCAGAAACAGAAAATTCAGGTCAGAACGCTCCTTGATGATCTCCCAGCAGCGTCCACGCCACAAGTCCGCATCTTCCAGCAGGAAATCCGTGGAAAAGCACAAATAGACAAGCTGCCCCGGCTTCATCTTGTATTCGCCGTTCTTCTTCCGGGCTACCGGTGCGTTAAAATTCTCTGCGGGGACAATCCGATTGGTGTCCACGCCTCGCTTGGCGTCACCCTTGTGGATATAGCAGAAGCGGCAGCCCTCGCTGTATCGGTGGCATCCACGCCACGGATTCCACATTGCCATTACACATCTCCGGCAAGATAGGCCAAAATCTCATCGGCGTTGGTGTCGGGCTTGACCTTGGGCATGACCTTTTCGATGATGCCTTTTTCGTTAATGATGAAGGTTGAGCGCACCACGCCCATGCTCACCTTTCCGTAGAGCTTCTTTTCCTGCCAGGCACCGTACTGTTCAATGACGGCATGGTCAGGGTCGGACAGCAGCACAAAGGGCAGGTCATACTTCTCGGCAAATTTCAGGTGGGATGCAACACTATCCTTGCTGATACCGATGACCACCACATCTCTGGATTTGAAACCCTCGTAGCTGGCAGCAAAGGCACAGGCCTGCCGGGTGCAGCCGGGGGTGTTGTCCTTGGGATAAAAGTACAGCACCACTTTCCTGCCCTGAAAATCTGACAAACTGACCGGGTTTCCGTGCTTATCCTGCAAAGTAAAATCGGGGGCTTTTGTTCCAACTTCTAACATTTTGATTTCTCCTTCATTTCTCGATTCCCTAAAATGGAATTTGTCAATTATAATGCTCTTTCATAGCAGATTTCCATTGTTCCCAAGGCTGGTTTCGTTTTATCTGTTGAGTGAAACCCCTTTGCTTCATAAAATGCTCTGGCACGGGAATTCTCTGTGAACACCCACAGCATGACTTTCTCAAAACCAGCCTGTGAAATGTCAGAAAGAACTTTATCCATCATTTGTCCGCCAAAGCCTTTTCGCCAGTTATCCGGAAGGCTGTGAATACAAATTATCTCCGCATATTGCGGCATATCTGTGTCTCTCGCTCTATCCCAATAAGCAATGCAATGTGCTTTTCCGTCTATTTCACCGATATATCCGTTGCCTTTTCCCTCGGTAAGCAAGCGATGATACATTGCGGTAGCCTTTTCGATGTTCGTGAGTCTTTCCAGATCGTTGTCAGGAACAACCCCATGAAAC
This sequence comes from Faecousia sp., assembly GCA_051867135.1. Lineage (GTDB taxonomy): Bacteria > Bacillota > Clostridia > Oscillospirales > Oscillospiraceae > Faecousia. Next base: position 4,781 of record JBJDYH010000259.1, read on the forward strand.
GCTGTTTTCCAACTGGTGGTTTGAATCGTTGCAAGCGTGAAGGCATCTCCTCGCTCTACTCGCCGTATCCGATAACTCATTCTTTTCCCTCCGTCAAATTCCGGGTTGTCCGTTTTTGTATTACTATTTTACCACCGATGGCATTTATTGGCAAGAGGACAGATATGCATCGTGTCTATCTGGGCCAACTATCTCTTGACAGCATTGTAGTATTTGCATATAATAATATTAGAATTTTGCTACTAGGAGGTAGGGCTATGAATATTCGTCCCTCTGCTGCCATCCGGCAGAACTACAACGAAATTGCAAATCTGTGCCGCAAATCCATGGCGCCGGTCTATCTGACCAAAAACGGCGAGGGTGACTTGGTTGTTATGGATATTGACAGCTTCACCCGTCGGGAAAAAATGCTGGAGCTTCGGGAGAATCTTCTGGCTGTGGAAGAGGATCGGGTTGCAGGCCGTACCGGCTGCACGGTTGAGGAGCTGGACAGAGCGCTGAGCGAAGTGCTGGGCGAGGTGTAATGGATGAAATACAAGGTTATCATCTCAGACCGGGCAAAGCAGAATTTGGTGGCGCTGCTTTCTTTTCTGGCACAAATCAATAAACCCGCTGCCCAAAAACTAAAGTCTCGCCTGATTTCTGAAATCCGCTCCCTTGAAGAAATGCCACAGCGGTACCCCTTCTTTCAGGCAGACTATATTCCGGTGAATAAGTACCATAAGCTTTATGTGGAGAACTGGTATTTGGTGCTGTACCAAATTAAGGACAACACCGTGTATGTAGACTGGATTCTGGATTGCCGTCAGGACTACCAATGGCTTTTGAAGTAAATACTTCTCTTTGCTCATAGCTGTGCAGTTTATGATGTACATACACCGCCTTTCGATCATCCCGAAAGGCGGTGTCAACTATTTTATATCTGTCCAATATTGTATTCATCGTCGATCAGGCAGTACTCCCAGCCATATTGCTTGCAGAGTGCGAGATTCTGTTCATTCTCCCGGATCAACTCCTGCGCGTTCAGTCCGCTGTCATCCAGACGGTTCTCAATGTCGCTGGCATGATTCCTGATATCCGCAAAGTGCGTTTCAATATATTTTCGGGACATAATGAGACACACACAGCGGATTTCTTTCCGGTAGCCTTCCGCAAAGTCCTTTTCCCAATCAAAGGGGATGTAACAACCCTCCACAATGAGATTCTGTCCATTCTCGATGGCGGTCTTTACCATTTCCCGAAGGATGGGCCAGAGGTAGTCTGTCAGCTTATCATCATCCATGGGTGTCAGTTCCGTCTGGCCGCTGCGGATCAGACCCATTTTCAGATGGTCGATGGACAGATAGGGATAATGGTATTTCTCCAGCAAGCGCTGGGCAAGAAGTGTTTTCCCGGTATGGGAGGCTCCGCCAATCAGGATAATCATGAAATCAACTTCTTTCTCATTACGAAATTGGTAAGCAGCACGCCTCTGCGCTCCACCTGCTGCTCTCTGACTACGGTGTATCCCCGCTTTTCAAAGAACGGTCTTGCTGTGATGGAGGCGTGGGTGGTAAATTCCGCGGCTTTGGAGTTTTGCTCCAATGCGTCACAAATTGCTGTTGCCACACCCCGGCGCTGGTAATCCTTATGAACATAAAGCCTGTCCAGATAGCCGGTTTCATCCATGTCGCCAAAACCCACGATCTGGCCGTCCATCTCCGCCACTACTGTGCGGTGCGCCTGAAAGGATTTGTTCCACGCTTCCAGATTTACTTCGCCTGTCGCCCAGGCATCAAGCTGCTCCCGGGTGTAGTCTTTGGCGTTCACCGTATGCACGGTATCATAGAAAAGCTCGGCCAGTTCAGAGCAATCCGTTTTCGCATATTTTCGGAGTATCATAACCTTCACCTACCGCTTGCCGGCAAATAGAATTCTTTGTACTCTTTCTTAAAATCAAAGGCCATAGGATGTTCCTTTTCCATTCGCCTGCTTGTTTTTCTGCAATATTCTTTTGCCAACTCTATATCGGGGTAGATTGTCCGCTCTGCAAGCTGGAATCTGTTGTATTAGAGATGCCAAACCAAGCCATTTTCTGTTGCCTGAATCATGGCACCTTTCGGCACCTTTCGCAACAGAATAAATACATCCATATAATCGGGTGCCGGAGAAATCAGTCCCATAATTGAAGGTACTACACATATTGTCATCAGCCACTTCATCGTAATCGGGCAAACCAAGAAAACAGCAAGAAAGAGTATTCCCGGAATCAAGGGGGCCAATGACATCATGATATACCGTTCTCTGCTAAGTGTGGCTGAAGACGCAGCATATGCTCTTAGCTGCTTTATTGATACTCCTATATAAACTTTTGCGCCCTTTGGGTAGCTGATGGCATGAAGAAATTCATGTAACGGCATTGCAGCAAGGAAACCAATAATAAATGACAACGGCATAAACCATAGATTAAATATAAAATCATCCGATTGCGCTTTTTTTATAAAAACCGCAGCAAAGCATACAACACAAGGTAGAATCATGTATGGAATTGATGCCTTAAACATATCATTTGGTCTATCAATGAGAACCGAGTTTTCAGGTATGCTTTTTTCTGCAATCTCTCTGTCCCATGGCTGCTTACCGTCCCAAACATTATCCCAGTTTTTATTGCCATCCCATATTATCTGCGCCATTTTAGAGTCCTCCACAAATCCCCATTTATTGAATTGATTATATCACACCAATGCCCCAAAGGATAGATTGGGATTTCTTCGTGCTTTCATCCCCTGATGAACTTCCGAATGGTCTTTTCCTCTGCCGAAGGGTTCAGTTTCAAGATTTGCTGGCGGATTTTTTCATAGCTTTCGACAGCATCCAGCGCCGGGATGTCAAAGCTACGCTCGTTCCAGAAATGTTCTACTGTGGTAAACACGGTGCTGTTCCATCCGTATTCGATGCCGTATTTGTTTTGCTTCTGCTGCCTGCCAGTCATGGTGATGAAAAAGCCCATTTGCAGCTCTACCAGCGCCTTGTCAAACTGGGTCTTGTCCTCTTTCCCAAAGCCGCCCTGCGCCTTGATTTCATGGAGCGCAACCTCGCCATCAGACACGATTTCATAAATTCGCTTTGCCGTATGACTGATGCCGCCCCGGGCGTAGGCTTCTTCAAAGGACTCCCCATTTCTGCGAACCGCATAAAAATAGGGATACCAGTCCTTGGTAATGAATCCACTGGTTTTGAAAAACACCTTGGAATACGCAATATCCCTGCGCTCCTCCAGCACACGCATCCGCCATTCCCAGGGGTCAACCTCTGGGTCGCCGCAGTGCCACTTCACCGGGGTGTCCAATAAATCCTGATTTGTCCAGTCATAGTCGATCAAAGCAAAAATGCCCTTGGCATTGCCGCCGCCCATGGAAAAGCCGCAGGAAAGCAGCTCCCGGCAGAAATCTTCAAAGTTATGTATCATAGTTGTCCCGCCTCTTACACCAATCATTTCTTATTATCTCTCTGCTTTCTTCACCGGGTGCCGGATTACCGTTTTCCACTTATCCTTTGCGACTTTTCTGGCATCACTCAAGTAAATTTCGTGGTGCAGCCGGGTGTCGGAGAAGTCGTTTTCATAGCCATTTGCTTTCAGGTATTCCTCCATGAGGGCAACCGTGGCAGGCTCGTCATCGAATGACCCCAGGTGCATGATCTGGACACACTCGCCCTCGTCGATGGTCAGCAGCTCTGCGGCGCTGCAATCCAGCTTTTTCTTCCGGGT
>JBJDYH010000260.1:0-8524 GCA_051867135.1 Faecousia sp.
GGAACATACTTTTGCAGTTGTTGATCCGGTTGCTGATGTGTCGGTTGATATCTATAATGTACTGGGTAGTGGTGTTTAACGGCTGCATCGTCATTGCTGTCAGTTGGGGCAGGATAGATGCTGGGTTCATCCAAGGTGGGACTGGTCATAATTTACCTCCAGACTGCATAACCGGTTTGTAGACAATACCGCACGATTATTTTACCGCATCCTTGAAAACTTTGCCCGCTTTGAATACAGGCGCTACCGATGACGGGATTTCTACCGGTTCTTTTGTTTTGGGATTTCTGCCGATTCTGGCGTTGCGCTGTTTGGCTTCAAAGGTGCCGAACCCTACTAATTGCACTTTGCTTCCTCAATCTTTACAAACGCGCTCGCTGGCTGCTTGCAGTTCGGGCAAATAAAATCTTCTTTCAGTTCGCCCTCATAAACATATCCGCATACCGCACATTTCCATTTTTGCATGATTTTGACCTCCTTATAATTTTTGAGTTTTATCTATATCTGTGCCTGTTGATTTAGGCGGCATACATAGCAAAGATAATGTTGTGATTGTGATAATCAACCCCTATATGTTCAGGGATTTTGAAAAGCTACACCTCAATTATGATTGCTGTCATAGACTCTCCATCTCCGGATAGATACGTTTCCACTCATTCACGATTGCACAGTTAGGAGTTCCGGCGACAGCTCGATCGTTTCCAAATCGTCCGGCACGTACAGCTTCCCGCCAAAATACTGGGAACCTTCTTTTGTATATAAAGATTTCCGATGTTCCAGATTGTCGTCCTCCGTGTGATATAGGATCAGGTTCTTGACTTTCAGGAGATCTGCCGTCTGACAGGCACTCTGCACAGTGGAGTGGCTATGCTGATAAGGTTGGTAATAGTCCGCCTGGGAAGAGAGGCAGAACGCTTCATGTAGCAACCATGTACTGCCCCATGCGTATTTCCGCTCACACGGATGGCATGGTTCGTCCCCACAACAGGTCAGCTTATTTTTGCGGTCCAACAGCATAGAAAAGCCGAACTGCTTGGTTTTCTTTGATTGAATGTCAAAGAACGTGGTCCTGCGACCAACGATGGTAAATTCATCTCCGTCTGATAATTCGACAAACAGTATCCGATGGCCGAGAAATTCTTTTTCATTTTCCTGCAATAGCATCATGCAGATCTCTTTCATGGATTGAAGCAATTCACTGTGAGCATATATTGTTACCTGCCCGTCATACTGCCCCATTTGCATATACTCGCAGATAACCCGAATCATCCATAGGACTCCAGTGATATGGTCCATGTGCTTATGGGTCACGAATATATGTTTGATATCCTTCCAGTTGATCCCAGCATTTCTGAGCTGCCGCAGAATACCAATTCCACCGCCGCCATCGACCAAGAAATACTGTCCACACTCATGGAGAACAAAGCAAGTATTATAGCAATCCCTCACGATGGCGTGTCCTGTTCCCAGCATGGTCAATTTCATTATGTCTGGTCCCTCTTTCATTCCTGTTGAATACTCAATAGCGAAGAGGACCATTTACCGACTCAAGCAAACGGTCCTCTTGCAGAAGAAGTTTATGCGGGAGTGGGGAAGGTGAACGATGTACTCGCAGTCCCAGTCGATGGCTTTGGATCTTGCGAACGTAATCTTTGATGGACGTATTCTTTGCCAGCCCGTCCTAGCCGAACGCAAGTTTAAGACAAATCCCCCTTGAATTTTCGATACTTACAACTCAGCGATGGCCTCAATCTCACAGAGCAGACCTTTGGGCAGCATTTTGACGGCTACGCAGGAACGCGCGGGCTTGGAGGAGAAGTATTTGGCATATACTTCGTTGAATGCGGCGAAGTCGCTCATGTCCGCCAGGAAGCAGGTAGTCTTGAATACCTTATCCAGCCCGGAACCGGCGGCCTCCAAAATCGCCGCCACATTTTTGCAGCTCTGCTCCGCCTGGGCAGTGATACCCTCCGGGGCTTCACCGGAAATAGGGTTCACGGGAATCTGGCCGGATGTGTAAACAATGTCGTTCACAACGAAGCCCTGAGAATAGGGGCCAATCGCTCCGGGGGCATTCAGAGTTTCAATGACTTTCATAAAATACCTTCTTTCTTAGAATTGATGCGGTAAAATTTGAATGGTTTCAAACCTCTTCTTTTTCCATCTGCGCCAGTTCTTCCTTGGTGTATTTCGTCATATCAAATCCAGTAAATCCATAAATAGCGCAAAGAACCACGACCACAAGGTTGAAGAAAGAATACGGAATGATGGTCACTACATCGATGTCAAAGGTAGCGGCCACAAAGACGCCTGCCAAGCCCCAGGGAACGAAGGGACTGATAACACAGCTCAGGTTATTGACGATACGGGCTGCGTTTTCCTTCTTATAACCCAGCTTTACATACAGGGGAGCCAGCAGAGTGCTGTTGAGAATGATGGAAAAATAGTTAGTGGAGACCACAGCAAGGCACAGGATGCAGCCCACCAACGCCGCCGTAGTCAGGCCAATCCGGGACTTTATTGTCTTGCTGAAGGACTCGACAATCACATCCAGGATTTGGGTCCCCTTCAGGATGCCGCCCATGCCAAGAGAAGCAATAATGATACTCAACAGCTCCATCATGCTGGAAACGCCGCCCCGGTTAAGAATGGGGTCCAGCAGTTCGTTGCCGGTTTCGATCACAAAGCCGGTTGCCATGAAGTTGCCGACCTCACCGATGCTGAATCCCTGATAGACCACCGCCAGCACCATGCCAACGAGGCTTCCCGCCAGAATGGCGGACAGAGCGGACTGCTTCATAATGAGCAGGACAACCACAACGATCAGGGGAATCAAGGTAATCACACCCAGATTCATGGCATTGTTCAAATCTTCAATGATGGCCATCAGGGCGCTTTTGTCCATCGTGGCATCCACAAAGAGGAATCCAAACACCGCATACATGACCGCCGCAATTCCAGTCGCAGGAAGTATTAATTTCAGGTTATGCTTGATCTGATCCATCAGCGGAATTTCGCAGGTAGTCGCCGTCAGAAGCGGAGTGTCGGAAGCTGGAGAAACAGTGTCACCCACATGGGAGCCTGCGACGATGGCACCCACTACCATGGCGGGATTCAGTCCCAGCCCCATGCCCACACCCAGCATGGCAATTCCGGCGGTACTCATGGTTCCCCAGGAGGTGCCGGTGGGGATCGACAGCACGGCACAAAACAGGAAAGCGATGCAGAGGAACATCTTCGGGGTCACCAGATTCAATCCCCAGCTAATCAGTGTGGGCACGGTTCCGGCACACAGCCAGATTGCCACCATGCAGCCGATGGAGAGCAGCAACGCCAGCATACTGGCGGAGGACTTGATCATACCATAAACCGTTTCCTCTACCTCCGGGATGCTGTAGCCAAGCTTCACGGCGAAGGGGGTCAGAAGAATCCAGGAGAGGAACAGCGTCACGATGATGGGGATTTTGAATACCAGAAGACACAGCACCACAAATACTACCAATGCACCGAGGGTGAGGAGCGAGTAGTTTAGGGATGGGCGAGTTTTTGACTTTTCCATATTGAATCTCCTTATAATATTATTTTGGTGTGTAGAACCATAGGAACGTAATGAGATCACTTGATTTCCAGAAGTCTTGCGTAGATATGCTTAGATAGGAGTGCTGCGACCATACCGATGATCAACGCCGCAAGGATGTAGGGAATGTGCTGACACTGCTGGGAGAATACGCCAATAACCACGGCGAACTGCAAAGGAACAAAACGGAAGGGTGTTTTTTGAGTCACCAGCATATTCATGGCTTCGATCACAAAACTCATAAAGCCAAATGCAATAGCCTTTGTTACGATATCTGGTAACGGGCTCCACAGTAGGACCGCCTCAAAACCCAGGTATCCGGCGACCCATAAAATGCCTAAAGCGATACTGGCGAAATAGGCTCCCAGCTTTCCGGCTTCCGCACCTACGGCAAAGGTCATAGTGAAACCCAGAAAAGTACAATAGAGAAGCGAACTCATGGGGACAGGGATCGCCTCATAAAAGAACTTGACAAGGCCGAACATCACGCCGTTGAGCAAACAGGCCCAGATGGTAATCAATACACGCCTGCTCATTTGCTGGTGCTGGCCATCGCCTGATAAACCCTTCCCATCCGAATCAAGCCCTCCTCCAGAATATCCTGCGGACAGGCCAGATTGATGCGGATAAACCCTTTACCACCCTGCCCCAGCGCCGCACCGTCGTTGACCAGTACATGAGCCTGGTTGAGAAAAATATCCGCCGCTTCCTCCGACTTGGCAAGGCATCGCAAATCGACCCAGCCGAAATAGGTGGAATCCGCCTCGACCACTTTTGCTCCAGGCATCTTTTCCTGGACAAATTTTACCAGGAAGTCATAGTTGCCTTTGACGTGAACCATGAACTCCTTCATCCACTGGTCGCAGCTTCCATTATAGGCAGCTTCCGTGACCGCCAATCCAATGGTACTGATTGCGTAGTCCAGGTCGGTCTTGTGCAGGGATTTTTTATAACGCTCCTGCATTTCCTCGTTTTCGATGACCGTGAAGGACTGGTTGACGCCGGTGGTGTTGAAGCACTTGCTGGGAGAATAGCAGGAGATTGTGATCTGGCGTAACTCTTGCGAGAGCGAAGCGATGGGTACATAGGAGTGACCCGGATATACCATGTCGCAGTAAATATCATCCGTCAGGATTCGCAGCCCGTACCGGAGGCAGATATCTCCCAGCTTCCGCAGCTCTACAGCAGTCCAGGCACGGCCCACAGGGTTGTGGGGATTGCATAGCCAGAGTATCTTGCTCCGCCCGGTTATACAGCTCTCTAATTGCTCGTAGTCCATCTCATAACGGCCATGTACCAATTTCAACGGATTTGCAACAGGCACACGTCCATTGTCACGAACCAACTGTGCAAACCGGGCGTGGACAGGAGTCTGGATAATGATTTCATCCCCTGCCTCAGAAAAGGCATCTATTGCTGTGATGCAGGACATATAGATTCCTACATGGGGTAGGACCGCCTTTCGGGCGTTTACCTTCCAGCCAAAGTTCCGAGACAACCAATCCTCAATAGTTGAATAATAACTGGCGCGGATATGGGGATACCCGAGGTGCCCTTCTTCCGCTACGGCTTTAATTGCCTCCAGGATCGGTTGGGGGCTATGATAGTCCATATCGGCGGTTCCGAAGGACAGTAAGTCCTGATATCCGGTCCGCTCAATTTCATACTCCCACTTTTTCCGGCTCAGTCGAGTTGTGTCGATATGCTGGTCAAATATACTCATACTGGATGCTCCTTACTTCCCGAACATCTTTGCGATACGATTTACGGCCAGTTCCAAATGTTCACGTGTGACGGCGAAGTTCAGCCGGATAAAGCCCCTCCCGGCCTCGCCGTGGTCCAGTCCGTTGTTCAAGCTGATACCAGCCTGTTCCATGAATGCCTGTCCCAGCTTTTCCGGGGCAATGCCTGTCTTTCGGCAGTCGATCCAGAAAAGGAAACTGGCTTCTGGTATCAGGGGGGTGATAGGAAGCTCTTTCGCTTTTACCGCCTGCACGAAATAGTCTCGGTTTTCTTTCAGATAGGCGGTGACTTCCTCCAGCCAAGCGTCGCCTTTTCCGGAAGCAATAGCAGTCACGGCGGCGATACTGAATGCGTTGACCACGTAATGGAAGTCATAGGGAATGAGGTAATCGTCCCAACGCTTCCGCAGGTTCGGGTCAGAAATCAGAGTCATGGCGTGAGGCAGACCCATGATGTTGAAGCCTTTGCTGAAGCTGAACACCAGGATGGAGATTTTTCTGGCTTTTTCCGAAAGGGCCAGAATGGGGGTGTGGGTATGTCCGTCATAAGTAATGAGGAAGTGTACCTCGTCGGAGAGAATGAGGACATTGTACTTCTCGCAAATGTCCACCATCCGTTCAAGCTCATCTTTTGCAAATACTCGGCCCGTGGGGTTCTGGGGGCTAACCAGGAGGAACATGGAGGGCCGGTACGCTTTGATTTTTTCTTCAAAATCCTCAAAGTCCATCTCATAGCGGCCATCCCGCAAGATCATCGGGTTTTCCAGGAAGCGGCACCCCGCGCCTTCAATGGCAGCTTTTAGAGGAGTGAAACAAGGGGTTTGCATGAGAATGTAGTCACCAGGTTTGCAAAACGCGCCGATGGTCAGGCGAATGCTGCCCACTGTGCTGGGCAATTCCCTAATCCAATCTTTTTCGACGGCCATGTTATGCCGCCTTTGGAACCAGCCAGCAACGGCCTCATAATATGCTTTCGGCTTGGTGCGGTAGTTGAAAGTGTTCTCTTCACACACCGCCAGCGTTGCCTCCTTCACACAGGGAGCGCAGAAGTAGTCCAAGTCTGCCGTGCCCATGCCCAGAATGTCATCTCGACCTTCCGGCTGCTGCCATCGAATAGATTGGTCCTGACGGTGATCCAGGGTCTTGCTGAAATCATAGCCCATTTGGTTTTTCCCCTTTCTCTATTTTATTAGTTTTAATAGTTTTAATAGGAACATTCCAGCTTGTAAAGTAAGTTTAGCACAATTATACAAACAGCAAAAATGCTAATCCTCTATATTAAATATAATCTGAACTCATATTCTTCTTGAAATTCTCCAACTGACAGTGTAGGTTAAGCCTTGCTTTCGTTCGCGAAAAACGCTATAATTTAAAAAGAACATTCTGCTAAATCGTCAGTCGGAGAGGCGGTTGGATAATATGACATTGCAAGGCATTGAAAGCTTCCTCGCAATCGTGAAATTTGGGAACTTGTCCTCCGCCGCAAAGTATTTGTATATCACACAGCCCGCTCTGACTCGCCGTGTCCAGCAGTTGGAGGACGAGTTAGGCTATCTGCTCCTGAAGCGACAGAAAGGACTGCGAACGATTCAACTGACAGAACAGGGTGTAAAATTTTATCAAATCGCTTGGAAGTGGCAGTTGTTGCTGGAAGAAACCGAAGCCATCCCGTATGCTTCTCAAAAAGAAATTCTTTCGGTCGCCTCCGTCAACAGTGTGGGCCGTCCATTACTGATTCCGATTTTTCCGACCTTTTTGCAGAACGGCTATCGACTCCGGCTTTATAATGCTTTTTCAGAAGATGCTTACCAGCAAATGGTACGTGGGCTTTATGATCTGGCGTTTATTGAGCAGCAAGAGTTTACAGAAAAGCTCCCCGTTGGCATACACATGAAGCCAACTTTTTCGGAAGCTTTTGTTTTGACATCCGGCTGCGAACTTCCTGCACAGGGTGGCGCAGTTGACATACAGAAGTTAGACAGTTCAAAAGAGGTCTATGTCCCCTGGAATAACGATTTCAAGGCGTGGCATTCCGAGCAGTTTTCCATGTCATCTGCCTCTCAGGTTTTTCTGGAAGATGTGTCTGTATTGGACTGTTTTCTGAGGAGTGAAAGCTGGAGCATCGTACCTTACAGCACTGGGGAGTTATTGCGAAAGCAGGGCTGCTACGTCTACTTGTTGTCTGTTGAACCGCCAAGAAGGATTATCTATTATCTGACTAAGGGAAACGTAAAGCAGGGGCCTATTCAATCGTTGCTGATTCTGTTGAATGAGCAGATACATTCCATGCCGAAGGACAGAATATACTCCTTGTTACAAAATATCTAAAATGAGAGCGTGGCCGCGTAAGTAGATACCAAAGACACATCCAGCGCTCGACGGGCTTTAATCCTCTGCCAACAGTGGTGCTGGGTAGACCGGAGAGATAGTCGCCCCGCCTTGTACGCCAGAAATTCCAGCAGGGGCAGCGTCAGAATATTACAGCTCATGTTTGCTCACCTCGACGATTAATAGAATTGACTTTTTACAGAAAAATCGGCTCTACCGAAGCATCCGCCTTACCACCAAGTCAACATTTTGCAGACGTCCCCAGCACAATAGCAGACGGAGGGTGGATACATCAGAATAAAAAAGAACGCTCCGGTGGGCCAATTAAGGGCCGCAGAGACACGAAAGGATAGGCTGAAAAAATTCTCGTTGCAGTCTAAATTTGTGCGTCCAAAATTGGAGATAGCCGTGCATTTCAAGGGGATTGCTGATACAATTCCTTGTGCTATGTACCGGAGAGCATCTGCTATCTATTTGTTCTGTAATGAGGCGACCATATAGCGGGAGTTGTGTGGAAAGACTTTCGTGGACCCTATTTCCACATATTTACACAGCTGTTTCACTTCAGCTCATATCTGCCACCGTGACAAGCTTTTGCCGTTTTCAGAGAGAAAAATCTCGCTGGAAACGGTCTTTTGCTTTTTGATGTTACTTGAGCCGCCTGCGGCAGAGTGTGACAGACAGATGGATAGTACGGATTTCTCCCTTGAGGTCGATCTCTGTCGGCCCCTGCCTAGCGACCTCCACTGTAATATACCGCGCCTCGCTCACCCGGATGCCCGTGGCGCATATCATCTGAGCAGTAAGGGATAGATGCTGATTTTCGGGAAGACCGGCGGTACGTGACCAAAGCAGCCTATGTGGTGCTGGGTGTCAC
>JBJDYH010000261.1:0-6324 GCA_051867135.1 Faecousia sp.
TTTCTGCATCCCGTTCCGTTTCCAGCGCCATGACATAGGCTTCCTGCGCTTGATGATTCCGAAAAACTGCGAGCATCTGTTCTGCTCTGGCCTGGAGCGCATTGGCCCTGCGGATTGCTTTTTCGGCAGACGATTCAAACGGCGATTTCTGATTTTCCATGGAAAACGCCTCCTAGATGGAATAAAATGTGATCTTAGGTTCTGTTCCAGTGGCTGGTTCCACGGTCGCAAACAGGCAGGGAGCATCCGGCAGCGGAAGCTTTTCCACCATACTCTTGTCCGGGACAACAAAAATATATTTCGTATCCTCCTGGGGCTGCAGCAGCCTGAGCAAATGCTCCTCACCTTCATAGAGCACCACGATCTCATAGGCAGTGCTCTCTTTCAGAAAGAAGATCTGAGACGGGCTGTCTGCCTGATGATGCGCGCCGGGCGCGATCTGCTGCGCAAACTGAATCAGAACCCATACCGCGGTGAGCATCCTTTGCTTCGGCGCACAATACCTGTCTGTCGCGAGATACGCGCCGTCTTCAATCTCCACAATATAGCGGCGGCGTTTGAGCCCTTGCAGAATTCTGCTGACCGTCTGCCCTGATTTGTAATGAAGCAGTCTTCGAATCGCTGCTTGCGGCAGCGGCCCATACTGGCTCAGCCAGCTGAGAATCAGCTGCTCCTCTTCCATAAGCGCCATTTTCATCCCTCCTTGTACGCATAATGGGAGTTATACTGATAACGCGGGTTATAAGTACAACTCCCAGGGCTTATGTCGTTTCGTTTTTCCGTTTTCGGAGGATTGCCTCCAGCTCCGCGCGGTCGGTGGTGATCATTTCTTTCTCCTGCTCGGAGGCCTTGATGACCACTGGGACCTTGTTGTTATTGCTGTGAATCAGGGCTTCCCCCCGCTCAAACTGGGTAATGGAGCGCACCTCCGTACGGGTCAGCTTCAGGACATCCTGAACATACTGGGCCTCGTCCTGCTCCAGATTCAGGATAATTTTGTTTTTGGAATTGTTGATGATGGCCCTTCCGTACTTGCCATCGTCCAGACTGAAAAAGTCAGACAGATCCTGGGTGGCAGCAATTGCCGCGCCGCCGTAGCCCCGGATGACCTTGAAGATTTCCAGACAGAACTCGGCGGCCAGCTTATTGGAGGACGCGCCGATCAGCTGCCATATCTCGTCGATCATGATGGCTTTCTTCTTGGTGCGGTCGGCCTTGATGTTATCCCAGACGTAGTCCAGGGCGATCATCATGCCAACCGGGAGCAGCTTTCCCTTCAGTTCGGACAAATCCAGCACGATATACTTGTTGGTTAGATCCACATTGGTCTGCCGGTTGAAGCTCTGGGCAGACCCCGTCACAAAACGGCTGACGATGGCAGCCACCCGGGCGGTCATGGGATTCTCCTGAAGATGCTTGTGCAGATCTCCAAGGATGGGCATTGTCTTCATCTTCGGCGGAAATACGGTGCTGTCGGCATACAGAGAGCGGTTATCATGGGTGATACCGAACTCGTAGTAGGTCTTGATCAGCGCCTCGTCCAGCATCTGCTCTTCCTCATTGGTCATGTCCGGAATCAGCAGGCTGAAGAAAATCATCAGCTGCTGAATCTTCCTTGCCAGCATGGAGTCCATATCATTGTAGTCCACCTCATCGATCAGCTCCATTTCCGGGGAGATGGTATGCCGGATCTCCATCACATTGACACAGTGGGGGGAGCCGGGGGCAATCTTGATGAACTCCCCGCCGATTTTGCTGCAGGCGCGCTTGAACTCATGCCCCTTGATGGGGGCGATGATGTAGCACTGAATCCCGCGCATTCGCATACGCAGGGCCAGCAGCTGCAAGGTGAAGGTCTTGCCCGCGCCGCTGGTGCCGCACATGGTCAGATTTGCGTTTTTGTTGATCTTCGTGTTGAACAGATCTACAATACACAGGGAATTGTTGTGCCGGTTCACGCCCAGCAGGACGCCGGAATCGTCCGACATCTCAAAGCTGGTGAACATATAGGTGGATGCCGCGCCGCTGGTCAGGACATTGCGCTGGGTCTTTTTTTGCAGCTTCGGGCTGACCGCCAGAAAGGGCATGACACTGCGCAGAGCCTCCTCCTGCTGGAAGCGGCATTCGCTGAGGTACATATCCATGGATTTGAGCATATCCACCATCTGCTGCTTTCTCCAGAGCAGTTCCTCATAGGTCTTTGCCGATATGGTGACGAAGACGGACATATAGAACAGATCCTCGTTGTGGTTGGCGATACCGTTCTTGATGTAGTAACCGGACTGGATGGAGTTGGTCAGCTCCTCGTAATCGGTGCTGGTATCCTGCATTCCCTTGAGCTTGGTGCGGTTTAAGCGGATTCGCTGGGCAACTTTGTCAATGGTTTTGCTGCGGTTTTCCCGGTGAAGGTGGACATCAATATCTACACCCTCGCCTGCGTTAATGAGGCTGGACATCCAGCCGCCCCGGACGGTGCCGGGGTAGCCGTTCCCTTTGATATAGAGGAAGCAGTAGTACCTGCCATCCATGATGATGTAGTTATAGTGGGTCAGATCCAGTCCTCTGGGGGCAATGAAATTGCGAACTGGGATATGGGGAACCGGATCGACGCCGATGATCTTCTCCTTGGCCGCCATGGTATCCACAATGACGCGGTTTACACGGTCGGTAAACGGCTCATCCACACAGGAGCCGCGATTGAAAAACATATATAGGATTTCTGCCACGGCCTGATCCTGGTTTTTGGGCTGGATAATGGCGTTTCCGCACTGCATGAAGTAAGCCCGGGCGTTCTGTTCGGCACTGACAAGAATGCTGTAGATTTTGGAATAATCGTCCGTTTCGTTTCTCCCGATTGCCTCATACTGGTAGATTAAAAAGAAGCGCCTGGTCAGCGCTTCCCGGGAACCCACATCCTTGATGAGCCGGATATAGTCCTCGCCCATGGCCTTGCAGCGTTCATTTTCCTCTTCGGCAAGCTCCTTACGGATCAGGGCAACATGCTTGTCCGAATCGGCCTTCCGGGTAATGGACTTGAACTGCAGCCGCATGGGGGAAATCTTCAGCCAGCTGGCAAAGGAGGAAAGGATGTTATACTGCTCCTCCGATGATCGGAGCATGAAGTTGATGGGTTCAATCTCCAGAATCTTGATATACCGGCCGTCGGTGGTTTCCGCGATACCGTTGCGGATATCCTTCACCGGGAGAAAGGGCTGGACGAATTCAAGCTTTTCGGGCTTTCTTTCTGCCTTTTTTGCTGGGCTTTTTGAGCTGTTTCGGGTCATACTTGTATCCGATCCTTCTGAAATGTAATTTCCGCCGGTGTAAAAAGAACGCGATGATATGCCCCAGATACTGCAGGAGCGAATCACCGTCAATCCCCATGAAGCAGACCACTGCCAGCGGAAGCAGCGTCACCGTCATAACAACGATTCGGATCGTCGTGGACATGGGGATCCACACAAGCTCCGGATAGCCGACCAGCGCCACCAGAAACAGGGTTTCCACTGCGTTTCTGGTTTCCACCATGCCTCCCAGCAGCTTGCCGGAGTCGGTATAGTTGGCCGGGATTGCGTAGACATTGCTGTATTCTTTTTCTTCCATTCTGTTCACCTGCCTAGTCGATAGATATATGCGGTGGTCTTGAACCGTCCCAGCCGCAGTGCGTAGTTGTGATCGGGGACAAAGATATCCACCCGGGAAATGTCGTTTTCAATTCCGGCGCCGCCCCGATCCTCCACGGTATACATGACACCGTTAATCATGATCTGCGTGCCAAAGGGGTAATGGCTGGACATGGCCACCATGCCTTCCGCAACCCGCTTGCCGCTGGCGGTGATGCCCTGCGCGTTGGGGCCGCAGCACCTGGTGCAGGCGCAGTAGTGGGTCACATCCACCTGTAGGGAATACAGGGGTTCCCCATAGGCATCGGAGCCCACATCCTGACTGAAATCCACATTGCCGGGCCTGCGAAGAACCAGCTCGGAATCATATCTGGGGGTACTGACATGTACGCCGGTGCCGGATTCGCTGTGGACCCATTGCCGCTTTCCTTCGTCCGTATACCCAACAAAAATCAGAACATGGCTGGTGGTGCCCTGGGCGTTCATCAGAAAGCCCAAGTCCCCGGGCAGCAGTTCCGATTCGCTGATGGGGGTGGAATTGGTATACTGTCCCCAGGAACCTGCCTGAATGCTGACGCCCAGCGCGGTTCTGTACACCCAGTCGGTAAAGCCGGAGCAGTCCAGTCCGAATGGACGGATTGTCCCGGTGCTGGAGGACCCGGCAGCAGTTACCAGCTTCGGTGTGTTCCATTCATCATTCCAGCCCGGCTCACTTTTGCCGCCCCAGAAATACGGAACCTTACCGACCAGTGACAGGGCTGTGGTGATAATATGCTTTCTGGTGTCGTTGCAGGTTTGCTGGCCTACCAGTTCAAGCAGCTCTGCATCCGTCAGGGGCACGGAGGAGCCGGTTCCCAGAGAACCATACAGCGTCATCTTCAGGGCATTTGCCATGTTCTGAATGGCTGTCCCGTATGTAATTTTGAATGTGGGATACTCCGCCGACAGGTTAATGTCGAAGGCCCGCGCAATCACGCGATTGTTGAAAGGGTGGATGGTACACGCGGCATATCGAATGATTTCCGTGGTAGGGGACAGCGTCTTCGTTCCGTTTTCCTGATAGTAGGTCTTTTGCTCGACCCCCGCGATGCTGCCGTTCAGGTAGATCGGAACCGTGATGGTAACTGCCTTGTAAGCTGCTACCGTAATCTCGACCTCCGATTCCCGGGTTTCATCCTGAACATAGTAGGTGCGCTGCTCGGTGGTGTAGTTGTACTTTGGGACACCGTTGACAATGCCCGCCGGCTGAATCGCCGTGACAACCGTAACGGTTTCCGGCTTGTAGGTAACATAGCTCGCGGGTACAAGATTCTCGTGCTCCTTCACTACATAGGTCACGGGAAACATATCACTCCCAACCGCAGTGAGCTTCTGCACCATATCCTCTACGCTGGTGTCCTTCTGCTGCAAAGACGCGGAATAAGCCGCAAGAATATAGGCAACATCATAGCCGGCGGAACTCTGGGCGTAGTTGATCAGAGCGTCCATGGACAGGTCATAGTCATACCCGCCATTGGCGATGATTTCCTCCACCCGGGCAAGAGACTTATCATAGCCTGCGTCAATGACGGCAGAAACCACAGAGGACAGTTCAGAATATGATGTTTCCAGCGTGGTGCCCTCCACCGGCGGTGTTCCATTCAATCCGAATACGCTGTTCAGGACAATACCGGGAAGGGAACAAATCAGTATAACGATGATCAGGAGCACCAGACAGATACAGACAAGAACCTTGAACAGGGTATGCCGCATGGCCCAGGCAGCGGAAAGAACGGCACCCCAGGGGCCGCCTGCCGCGGTGCCCGCAGCAATCCCCGCCGCGGCCTGCCCGCCCTCCACGCCAGCCTGAACCGTCGCGGCTGCGGCATTGGCGGTTGACTGAGAAACCTGTTTCGCTGCCTCGAGGGCTTTCCCGGCGGCCTGGCCGGGATTGTCCTGTCCGTCGCCCAGCTGCTGTTTTTCTTGCTCGTCTATTGGAATCACTTCCTATTCTTTTCCTGTATGGAAAACGGCCATGATCGTGAGGTTCACAATCATGGCCGTCTTGTCAATTTTTACGTTTCGGCGGTTTGCGTACAATATCTGCGCGCTTTTCGGGTTCCGGGAACCGGGCGGGCGTCTGCTTGTATCGAACGGTGTCCACATTGACAGTGCGTACATTCTCACCGTCATACACGGGTTTCCCTTTCTCAAACACAGGCTTCCGCTCCACAGCAGGTTCTCCGTGAATGGCATACCACTGACTGCCCCGGGCATCCTCGAAGACCTGATAGTCGCCCTTGGGAGCCGCGTATCTGGCAGTATCATAGAATGCGGTGCCGGAGCCATCCGCATTGCGCACCTCAAAGTGGCCGTCCTGACGGTGGGTGCTGTCCACTTGGGATACCTGCTGATCGTAGCCGGGCATGAAGTTCTGGAAGGCAGCCTGATTATACGCTGCGGCTGCGTCTCCGGCTTCAAAATTGGGAATGTCAGCCCGCTGCTGCATTGCGTACCAGTCCACACCATTTGCGGACTGCATAACGGAATGGGGGGCATCGGGTTCCTGGAAATACGCGCTGTTGTACCACAGGGTGTTTCCGCCCTCCGGAGAGCTGGCCTCGATGACACCTTCGCCCACCGTACGCAGGGTTGTCCCTTCGGGGGCGCTGGGGAAGGTTGCCGCAACAAGCGGTGCTTCGGCGTAACCTCCCGTATGACC
>JBJDYH010000261.1:6424-8469 GCA_051867135.1 Faecousia sp.
GCCGGAAAAGACAGGCGCGTCGTAAAAGGCGCCGCGGCCCTCGCCGCTGGCCATCTGATACCACTGGCTGCCATCCGCGGCAGTGACCACGCTGTGGGGGACTTCGGGCTTTTCAAACTGTCCCGCATGGAACAGCTCCACATCGGATTTCTTGCCGTCCGGGGATATTGCGGTGGTGCTGATATGTCCGCCGGAAATCTGCGTTCCCTGGAGCTGGAAGCCCTGCATATGCGGCAGGAAACTGCCAAGGCTCCGATCCGCGATGTCCCCGGCAATCATGCCGGAACCGTTGGGCGACCTGGCTGCAACAGAGGAGATGGAGTCTGCGTTCAGGGAAGCGCCGTTCCTCGCGGCGATGCCGCCAAAGGCACGCGCTACAAAGCCTGCGCCGCCACCAAAGCCCATTCGGGTGCCACCCTCAACAACGGCATCGAGGACATAGGAGTTGGGGCTGAATCGGGAAGCAAATCCGGCGGCAAAGCCGCTGGCAGCCGCGCCGGTTCCTGTGGCAGCACTGCCGCCCTTGCCGAATACGCTTCCGGCGCTCCGGGCGCTGCCGCCCGCACCGGAAATGACCCGGGCCGCCATCATCAGCTCCATGCCCATGCTGGAACCGGTCTGGGCCACATTCAAACCGATGGAGGCAAGATAACTGTCAAATCTCTGCGCGCATTTGAGAAATGCCAATGCGCAGAACATCCATAAGAATATGCTGCCTTTACCGGTTGTGAGCGCGCCGCCGTTGCCAATAAAGTGTCCCATAGACGACGCGAAACCCCGCAGGAACCATACATTCATCACAAGGAGCAGCAGCTGGGAACCAACCATTCTGCACCATGACCGAAAGACGGTATTCGTGGTTTTGGAGCTGCCCATGGAAAAGGCCAGCGGGGATGTGTAGCACAGAACGCCGACAACAATGTAGCGTTCCACCGTTTCCAGCAGGAGCTTAAAGTAATTCCATCCCAGAGCGATCTCAAGAATCAGAATCAGGATAAGACCCACCACACTGGCGGCTGCCACAATGGTGGTCAGCCCATTGGTGAGCGCCTGTTCAATACCGGCAAAGGTGAAGTCCTCGCCGGTCATGGATACATCCATGAGGGATGTGTAAGGAGCACGGGCAATGCTCAGGCAAAGCGCAAAGATTGGTTTGGCTGAGCCGATCAGGAATGCGTAGATTGCGCCCCGTACCAGCAGATGCCAGGGGTTTTCCGCCTCTGTTATGGGGCCGCCAAAGGCTCGGAACAGCTGCCAGACGGTGATCAGGATCAAGACTGCCCACGCAGTTACCTGCATGACATCGTATGCCTTTGTCACAAATGGGAAATACTCCTCCATCGCTGTCATATCTGTACCAAGGGCCTCAAGAAACAGCCCCGATACCGCATCCATAAGCTGGGACACAATGCTTGCAATCCAATTGACGATACCTTCGAAAATCCAGTCCAGTATGGGTATCACCTCCTCGGGAAGTCTGGATTTTTCCTACGGCTCCTTAGGGGGTGTAGCTGCCGCCGGCAATCAGCGGCTGCAGGTAGGCGACGACGAAGCCCAGAGAGTTCAGGATGATCCAGGTCACAACGATCCGCTTCAGCCAGTTGGTGGCTTCGTCAACGGCGCGCTGATTCCGGGAGATCATCCGAATCAGCAGCGCGATTGCCGCGACAGTCACAGCCACGATGGTACTGATGGCCACCACCTGTCCGTAGACATCCTGCAAAATAGCGGAAAATCTGCTCCAGATGGTGCCGGTGTCAGCAAGAACGGGCCGCACTGTCAGCATTACAGACAGGCCCATTCCCACGCAGGACCAATAGGCCTTTTCTGCACGCTGCTTGCCTTCTTTGATTTGCTTAACCATGTCGGTTTCCTCCTTTCCGAAGTTTTGATGACGCAAAAAAGCACCGCTTCTCAAGAGCAGAACTGCTCAGAAACGGTGCCTTTAGCGTCATGTCCACTTTGGGACGATAAAAGTATATCACATTTCCATTTGCGTGTCATCGGCATTTTACTGCCATAGTTTTTTACCTGTTTTGCCATGC
>JBJDYH010000262.1:0-8457 GCA_051867135.1 Faecousia sp.
TTCTTACTGTGCAGAACGACGTTTCAAAAAGTGAAGATACTTATAAATTACATAGTATCTTGTTTTCCAATCTTTTCAGCGTTACAATGTTTTTGACATATGTCAAAAACATTGCTCGCCTGATAAAAGCATGTTCTGGCGCTGACCGGGCATGAGACAGTGTGGCTCATTGATCTGGGCAGAAATACCCGTGAGCAATGTGCAAAGCAGATGACGCAAAGAAAGGAAGCAGTACAAATGAGAGTTGCGGTTACTTATCAGAACGGCATGATCTTTCAGCATTTCGGACACACGGAGCAGTTCAAGCTCTATGATGTGGAGGATGGAAAGATCATTGAAAGTCAGGTAGTCAATACGGACGGGCAAGGACACGGTGCCTTATCCGGTTTCCTGACGCAAGCACAGGTAAATGTTTTAATTTGCGGCGGCATTGGCGGCGGTGCGCAGACTGCGCTGCGGGAAGCCGGAATCCAATTCTTCGGCGGTGTATCTGGACAGGCGGATGCAGCAGTATGCGCTTATCTGGCCGGAGAACTGGGTTATGACCCGGATGTACACTGCGACCATCACCAACACGAGCATTCTTGCGAGGAACATGAATGTCACGAGGACAAACACGGCTGTGCCGGAAACGGAGGCAGCTGCCATGAGTGAGACTTGTTCCCATAACTGCTCGGAGTGCAGCAGTGAATGCAGTGAGCGAAATGCGCCTAAAAGCTTGATTGAACCGCTGAACAGAGGCTCCTCTGTCAAAAAGGTGATCGGTGTAGTCAGCGGTAAGGGTGGCGTTGGAAAGTCCCTTGTGACCTCCATGCTAGCAGTGCTGACCCAGCGTAGGGGCTACCAGACAGCCATTCTGGATGCAGACATCACAGGTCCTTCTATCCCTAAAGTGTTCGGGATTCATGGCAGAGCCACCGGAAGCGAAGATGGGATTTTACCTGAAGAAACAAAGTGCGGCACCAAGATCATGTCCATCAATCTGCTGTTGGATCACGAAGGTGACCCTGTGGTGTGGCGCGGACCGGTCATCGCCGGAGCTGTCAAGCAGTTTTGGACGGATGTCAATTGGGGCAGCGTTGATTATATGTTTGTGGACATGCCCCCCGGAACAGGAGATGTAGCGCTGACCGTATTCCAGTCACTGCCTGTCGATGGAATCATCGTTGTTGCATCGCCTCAGGAGTTAGTGGAGATGATCGTTGAAAAAGCGGTCAAAATGGCAGAGATGATGAAAATTCCGGTGCTGGGCCTGGTGGAAAACATGGCTTATTTCGAGTGCCCGACCTGCCATGATAAGCACTTCATCTTTGGCAGGAGCCATATTCAAGAGCTGGCTGCCCGTTTCCAGATCGACAGTATCGCCCAAATTCCCATTGACCCGAAACTGGCAGCAATGTGCGATCAGGGAGACATTGAGCATTTCCTTGGCAGCTGGCTGGATTTGATGATTCAAACAATTTTATAACAGGAGGAAAACAAAATGAAAAAATATGTATGCGATGTGTGTGGCTGGGAGTATGACGAAGCACTGGGCGATCCGGAATATGGGATTGCTCCCGGCACGAAGTTTGAAGATCTGCCTGATGATTTTGTCTGCCCGCTGTGCGGTGTTGGCAAAGCCTCTTTTGCAGAAGAAATCTAAGGCACCACCGCACAATGGGAGCTGCGGGCTTCGGTGGATCTTTTGCCCCAATCGTGCAGTATGAAAAATGGGAAATACATCCAGTATTCCCGCATTTTCCATACTTTCGCTCGGGTCAAAATCTCTCACCGAATCTCCTTGCCCCATTATGCGGTGATGCCCTAATGGATGCAGCATCTGAAATCAGAATGAACATTACATATACAGAAGAAAAGAAATTCACACGGGATGCCGTTCAACAACTGTTTCTATCGGTAGGCTGGGTGTCGGGTCAATACCCCTCCCGGCTCTATAAAGCGCTAATGCACTCATCTACCGTTATTACAGCTTGGGATGCAGACCGGCTTATTGGGCTGGTTAGAGTTCTCGATGACAGCGAGATGGTCGCCTATCTGCACTATGTCCTGGTTGACCCAGCCTACCACGGGCAGGGAATTGCCAGCACCATGATCGGGATGGTTAAGGAGAAGTACAGGGATTATCTCTACATTGAGATCATGCCGGAAGAAAGCAAAAACGCCGCATTTTATGAGCGGTTTGGCTTTCAGCTCATGCCGGACGGTGTGGCAATGCAGCTTTGCAATTATGCAGATAAACGGTAACCCCCCTTTCTCCAAAAATGTGTCCCAAGCTGGGACACATTTTTTATGACGGAATAATAAGTCTCCCGATCCTCATGCTGAGTACCGGGAGGCTTGTTTTAAAGCAGGAGCAAAATGTTGTAGTAGATAGTGATAAATACGCAGAACGCAATTGAGAAAGGCAGGGTCTTACGGACAAGGTCTCCCAGGGGGATATGGAAATAATCCGAAGCAACCACCAGGCAGACATGTGTGGGGGACAGCTGGCTGGCAGCATGGGACATACACATCAGGTAAATCATCAGTGGTGCGCCACCCGGAATTGCCGCAAACGCCAGCGGAGTCCCCATTGCAATGGCGGCAGTGGAGCCGCTGATGATGGTCGCAAGGAAGAACAGCAATCCAAAAATCAAATAAGTGGGCAGCGGCAGCTTTGCCAGAATATCCGGCAGCTGGGGCAAAATCCCTGTGAATGAGAGAAATTCCTTGAGAACCAGAACGAGGAATGTATTCCCTATCATCTTCTTTTCAAAAGCGGAAAATACATACTTTTTGAACTCTTCTGCCGAAACCCGGTAGATAAAAAAGCTCAGAACAATGGAAACCAGAACCGCCGTAACAACCTGAAAATGGAAGCAGAGAATCAACACAAGAATGAGAATCAGAGACCACAGATGGCAGAATAGATGCCCTAAGTCTGCCAGCCGTTTTGTACCCGCTGGTGTATCCACGGTTGTAGGCACCCGGCGCAGGTATATAAAATAGCCCATACAACCCAGGAAAAGAGCCGGTACAATCATGCCGACCATGAATTTTGCAGTCTCAACACCGGAAAGATTGAGCATCAGCAGAACTGCGGTATAAGTTGGCAGACAGCTTTCCGGGATATGGCGGAACCAGCTGGAAACAAATGCCTGCTCTCTGGAATCCAGATAACCGTCTGTCGCATTTTTCACAAGCTCCGCACACAGAAGCATAGATGCCGCAGAGGGAAGCAGGCCGATAAACAGGCAGGCGCCAATAATGTTGATGCGGCGGTTGTGAAACAGGCGGTTCAAGTCCTCCTGTGCCAGCCGAATCTGACCACGGGATTCCAGAATACGCTGCAAAAATGTAATCAGATACAGACAAATCAGCACCTGAAGGGATGACCATCCGGTAATCACCTTTCCGGTCAGCTTTACAATATTCAACGGTGCGATTCCGTACAGCAGCACCGTAGCCGCCAATCCTCCCAAAAGCGCTTGCCATAATGGGCGTTTCAGTGCCAGCAGCAAAATAATTGCCAGGAAAATCATCGCCAGTTTTACCAAGACCATACGCCATACTCCTTTTCTAAGACCAGCATCACCGCCAGATCGCTGCGCTTAGTATAAGGGAGTGTCTTCCCAATAGCAATATGCTCGTCAAATGTTAAGCTGCTAATAAATTTCATAGTATGCAAAAGGAACTGTCCCCATACCGATTAAGCGGCCAGGATCACTTTTTTTCGGCATGCTGTTTCTTGTATTCGGCGTAAGCCTGTTTCTGTGCATCCAGTTCTTTTTCAAAGTACACTGTTCGATAATGCGTTACCTTGAAGTATCCCTCGATTTCCTCAGGTGTACAATGCTTTGCAACCTCGGACAGGTAATCAATTGTCACCCTGCGGTCATAGGCCGCGTGCTGTTCGCAAACAAACTGACCCTTTGGCGTCAGGTACAGATTCCTTTCCCGCTGATTGTTGGGGTTTACCTTTTGTTCCAGAAACCCATCAGCCTCCAGGCGTGACAACATCAGTGAAACCGTTCCCTTGGTGCGGTAGGTTCTGCGTGCAATCTCCTTCGCTGTGATCCCCGGCTCTTTTTCAATAAAGCTCAGCGAATGGATATCTACCTCACTCATAAAGGTGCCAAGACCATAGTCACGGGGCAGTGACGCATACTGGTCCATCAGCATATTGTACCGAAAGATGATATCCACCTTTTCCTGTAAGTTCTCAAAAACCGACATGTCCAGCGACGCACTGCTCGTTTCCTTTTCCATGGGGATGCCTCCTATGCGCAATAGTTTGATTAATAACTATTTTATACCATTTCAAAAGAAAATGCAAGCTGTCTGAAAAAATTAATAATTTCTGATATTCGTTTATTTTCACAAATATTCTATCAAAATATTGTGTAAAACAGAGCTGCAAAATTGGCGTTAAAACCATTGACTTTTCTTTTTCATAGTTTTATAATCAAACCATAATAGTTTGGCAAGCAAACTATCGCAAGTAAAAAGAAAGGTTGGGAGGCATCATGAAATACACCGATTCTTTTTTCGATGCGTATCAGGAACGGCGGGGGAGCGACAGTACCAAATGGGATTCCTGCAACGAAAAATTCGGGGTAACATCCGACACGGAAATGATCCCGATGTGGATTGCAGACATGGACTTTCGTTCTCCGGTTGAGGTTCAGGAGGCACTGGTCGAAAGAGCTAGGTTTGGTTCCTACGGCTATACGCTGAAAACCGATACGTTCTATGACACAATTCAGTCATGGATTCAACGGAGGTATCATTGGAAGGTTGCGAGGGATTGGATCGTGATCACACCGGGTGTCATTCCCGGTCTGCATATTGCAGTACAGTATCTGACATCCCCCGGCGACGGCATCATTGTACAGCCGCCAATTTATTATCCGTTTATGACAAGCGCTGAGGTCAATGATCGCAAAATGGTTCCGAATCCGCTGATTGACAAGGACGGTGACTGGTTTATCGATTTTGAGGATCTGGAAAAGAAAGCCAAAGATCCCCGCAACAAGATCCTGCTCTTCTGCAATCCCCATAATCCGGTTGGCAGGGTATGGACACCAGAGGAAATTGAACGCGTCAGCTGGATTTGCGCAAAAAACGACGTTCTGCTCATTACGGATGAACTTCATGCGGACTTGATGATGGAGGGTTATCAGCATAACGCAGTGAATGCTGTGTGTGATACCTACATGAATAACACCATCACCTACTACGCACCCAGCAAAACCTTCAATCTGGCAGGACTTCAGACTGCTGTAGCAATCATCCCTGATCCCCAGGTGCGCGCAAAGTTCAATCACGGTCTGGAGGCAAATCGGATTTTCAATGTCAACTGGTTCGGCGCACGGGCACTCATTGCTGCCTGGAGCCAATGTGACGACTATGTGGATGCTCTGTGCAGCTATCTGAATAAAAACATGGACTATATGAAGTCTTTCCTGGAAGAACGGCTTCCCATGCTGAAAATGAAGAAGTCCCAGGCTACCTACATGGTCTTTGTTGATTTCCGGGGAACCGGGATGAGTACCGAAGAAATCGAAACCTTTATTACGAAACAGGCACACATCGGCGTTGATATGGGCTCCTGGTTTGGAATCGGCGGAGCCGGATATCTTCGCTTCAATCTTGCATGTCCCCGCATCACTCTGGAAAAAGCACTGCTTCAGTTGGAAGCAGCTTTGAAAAATCATCAAGAATAAATACGCCTGCAAAACCAGCAGGTCACCAGATGTAAAGGAGTCATACCATGAAAGAGAAAAGATGTAATACCAATTATGGCGGCAAAGCTCTGATCCCCCTTGTGCTGTTCCTCGTACTCTATGTTGGCTGCGGTGTGTTTTTCACCATCGTTGGCGCGCCGGAAGGTATCCGCCCATTCAACGTCATGCCCCGTTATGTCCCCATGATGATCGCAATCATCGTAGCCCTGTTCTTCTATGACCGCAAAACTCCCTTCGGCGAAAAACTGGCCGTTTATTCCGAAGGCGCAGGTCGGCCCGGTGTTATGCAGCTGGGTCTGGTTGTCCTGCTGGCGGGTGGGTTTGCCAGCGCGGGCGCAGCCATCGGCGGCAAGGAATCCATCGTTAATCTCGGCATCTCCTTCATTCCCAGTTCCATGCTGATTCCCGGTATCTTCGTAATCAGCGCCATTATTTCCACCTGCATCGGCACCTCTATGGGCACTCTGTCAGCTATGCTTCCCGTCGCCTTCGCCCTGAGCGACGGTGCCGGTCTGGTTCCCGGTATGGCTGCTGCCTCCTGCATCGCAGGTGCCTACTTTGGCGACAATCTGTCCATGATTTCCGATACCACCATCTGTGCCACCGAGGGTGTGGGTGCCCAGATGAAGGACAAGTTCAGAATGAACTTCCTGATTGCCCTTCCCGCTGCCATTTTGACCGTTGTTATGTACATCATTCTGTCCATGGGCTCCACTCCTGAATCCGTGACACCCGGCAGCTACAACCTGATGACGGTTGTTCCCTACATTGCAGTGTTGGTACTGGCTCTGATTGGTGTAGATGTTGTTCTGGTTCTGTCCGGCGGCATTGTGCTCTCCTGTGTCATAGGTCTGGCCTGCGGCACCACCGATTTCTTCACCTTTGCCCAGAAGGTTTCCTCCGGCATGGAGGGCATGTTCTGGCTGGCTGTATTCTCCATGATGACCTCCGGTCTGGTTGCTCTGGTTCGCTACTACGGCGGCGTGGAGTGGATGGTCGAAAAGGCTACCGGTCTGATCCGTGGCCGTAAGAGCTGCGAATATATCATCGGCGCATTCTCTCTGCTTCTCTCCGGAACCATTGTCAATAACACCATGGGTATCATGATTTTTGCTCCCATTGCAAAAATCCTCGGTGATAAGTTCGGCATTGCCCCCAAGCGTATGGCAAGCCTTCTGGACATCGGCGCCTGTCTTGCCATTATGATCGTGCCCCACGGCATGGCGGTCATGATGGTGCAGGAGCAGTTCAACTGTTCTTACCTGGATATGATGAAGTATAATTTCTATCCCCTGTTCCTTGCCATTGCTGTCATCATCACCATTCAGTTTGGCCTGATGCGTACCAAGGAAGAAAAGGATGCCACACAGAAGGAGCAGAAGGTAAAATGAAACTGACGATGTATGGGAGCCATCTTTGCCAGGACACGCTGTACGCCCTGGTAAAGGTGAAGGATGCCGGCGCAACGGTGGAATTTCACAACATTTCTGCTGTTCTGCCTGATTTGCGCACGTTTATGACCATTCGTGAAACAGATCCGGTATACGCGGATGTCAGCAGCCTGCGGCTCGGTATGTCACTGTTCATTTACGAGGATGGCACCAAAACTCTGAGTCTGAGCGAAGTGCTCAACCGCCTCAACCATAACGAATGAGCTTATTGAAAAGGAGCCTGTATCATGAAAATTACTAAGATTGATGTTCTGCGTTCAGACCCCGTAGAGGGCGGCTGGCGTCCCCTTTTCTGCCGTATTTATACCGACGAGGGCATTTACGGCGACGGAGAAGCTGCGCTGTCCTATGATGATATCACTGTCGCTGCATTTGGAATGCTGCAGGATATGGCGCCGATGCTGATCGGAATGGACCCGCTGCAGCACGAAGTGATCTGGAATAAGCTTTATCACAAATGCTTCTTTGCCCTCAATGGCGGGCCGGTGGTATTCGCCGCGATCAGTGCCTTCGACATTGCTCTGTGGGACATTAAGGGCAAGAAATACAATGCCCCCCTGTACGAGCTTCTGGGCGGCAAAATCCGCAGCAAACTCCGCGCCTATGCCAGCCAGCTGCAAAACGGCTGGCCAGAGGACCGCCATCCCTGCCGTACCCCCGAGGATTACGCTGCCGCTGCCAAAATGGCAATGGACAAGGGCTTTGATGCCGTCAAGTTCAATTTCACCACCTTCCAGGAAGATGGTGAACGCTACGATCTGAACGATCAGGCTCCTTATCTGGACGGGAAGCATATGCAGGTCATTGAGTCCCGAATCAAGGCGGTGCGCGATACCCTGGGCCCCACCGGTGACATTATTTTGGAAAACCATTGCTACACCGACAAGCTGTCCGCTGTCCAGATGGGCAACATGGCAAAGAAGTATAATATCATGTACTTTGAAGAGCCTGTTGTTCCTCACGCTGACCTTCTGAGCTATGTCCACCGCGAAACCGGTATTCCGGTGGCAAGCGGTGAACGGATGTATTCCCGCTGGCAGTTCAAGGATCGCCTGGACAAGGATGCCATTCAGGTCATTCAGCCTGATGTGGGCAACAGCGGCGGTATCACCGAGGTGAAGAAAATCTGTGATATGGCCTATGTATATGAAGCAGCCGTTCAAATTCATGTGTGCGGCAGCCCGTTGGTCACTGCGGCATCCCTCCATTTAGAGGCCGCTATCCCCGGATTTATCATCCACGAATACAACGTAAATACCTCCATGCCGAAAATGGTC
>JBJDYH010000263.1:0-8453 GCA_051867135.1 Faecousia sp.
TCGATATTTTGGAGCGGATTTGTAAAACGCTGAATTGCTCTCTTGATGACATTGTAGAGTTTGTTCCGGATCCAGACGATGAAGAATAATATCAAGAGTGCGGAGTGCGCATACCTGACGGGGGAGAAATATAAATGAAGGCAATATCTATAAAAAATCCCTTTGCAACACAAATACTGCGAGGGACGAAAAATATTGAATATCGCACATGGGATACAAAACATCGCGGTGACTTGCTGATTTGCAGTAGCGCAAATCCCAAGGTTCCCGGGATGATGTCAGGCTGCGCTCTTTGTGTTGTTGAGTTAGTTGATACACAGTATGATTCTGAAAACGATGTTTATGAGTGGCACCTGGACAATGTTAGAAAGGTCAAAGCATTCCCTGTAAAAGGAAAACTCAATTTCTTTGAAGTAGATGATGCGCTCATTCATTTTATCGATGAAGAACATCGAAATGCGCAAACGGTCAAGCCCCAAGCGACTGACATTTCAACCGCAACCCCTATTTTCCCTCAGATGCCGGGTATGCCAAAAACGATTGATAATGTGACTATCCGGGTTAAGGATGATTTGGAAGAAACGATTACCAGAAAAAGCAAGCTGAGAATTGCAGCAGCCTGCTTCTCTATCTATGCCTATGAGGAACTGAAAAAGAGCCTATCCGGTATCGATGAACTGAAATTCATTTTTACTTCCCCGACCTTTACGACTGATAAGACCGAGAAATCGAAGCGTGAATTTTATATTCCCCGCTTGAATCGTGAGCAGAGTCTTTATGGTACCGAGTTTGAGGTGCGACTGCGCAATGAATTGACCCAGAGAGCGATTGCCAGAGAATGTGCAGAATGGATTCGCCATAAAGCCGTCTTCAAATCAAATACGACCGACCAGGTTGTCCCCGGATTTATGAATGTCGTAACGGCTCAGGATCAGTATACCTATATGCCGTTCAATGAGTTTACCACTGTAGGACTTGGCTGCGAGCGAGGAAACTATGCGTATAATTTTACTCAGCGCCTCAGCTATCCGATGAGCAAAAGCTATATTGATCTTTTTGAGCAGCTCTGGAATGATAAGCAGCACTTCCAGGATGTGACCGATCAGGTAATCGAAAATATCACGGCGGTATATAATGAGAATTCTCCAGAGTTTATCTACTTTGTTACTCTGTACAATATATTTAATGAATTCCTCGACGATGTATCAGAAGATACATTGCCCAACGAGGCGACCGGTTTTAAGAACAGCAAAATCTGGAGTATGCTGTTCAACTTCCAGCGTGATGCGGCACTTGCCATCATCAGCAAACTCGAGAAGTACAACGGATGCATTCTGGCTGACTCCGTTGGCCTTGGTAAGACCTTTACGGCGCTGGCTGTCATAAAATACTATGAATCCCGCAACAAAAGCGTTCTTGTCCTCTGCCCAAAGAAACTGGCAAATAACTGGAATACATATCGGGACAATTACACCAATAACCCACTGGTCGAGGACAGACTGAATTATGATGTTCTGTTTCACACCGATCTTGGAAGAACGCACGGAACATCAAATGGCATTGACCTTTCCAGATTGCGCTGGGATAACTATGATCTCGTAGTAATTGATGAATCCCACAACTTCCGCAACGGAGGAAAACTGGATTCTGAAAGCGATGAAAGAGATAACCGATATACGACGCTGATGAAACAAGTCATTCGGAAAGGCGTAAAAACAAAAGTGCTGATGCTTTCTGCGACGCCGGTGAACACTCGGTTTAACGATCTGAAGAACCAGCTGCAGCTCGCATACGAGGGAGACAGCTCGCAGCTCGACAGTAAGCTGAAGACCACACGCTCGATTGATGAAATTTTCAGGAATGCCCAAAAGGCATTCAATACATGGAGCAAATGGGAACCTTGCGACCGTACTACGGACAATCTGCTGAAAATGCTGGACTTCGATTTCTTTGAAGTGCTGGACAGCGTAACGATTGCCCGCTCCAGGAAGCATATCGAGAAATACTATGATACATCTTCTATCGGAAAGTTCCCGGAGCGACTCGTCCCAATCTCACACCGCCCGCACCTGACGGATTTGAAAGATGCTATCAGCTATAACGAAATTTTTGAGCAGCTGACCAAGCTGAATCTGGATATCTATCGGCCGTCTCATTACATATTGCCGAGCCGTATGGAAAAATATGCGGCTCTCTATGGAGATAAACAGGGTAAGGTGGGCTTTAACCAGGTTGGCCGCGAAATGGGTATTCGCCGCCTGATGGCAATCAATCTGATGAAGCGAATGGAGAGTTCTGTCTATTCCTTTAATCTGACATTATGCCGTATCAAGGAACTGATCGATACTACGATTGCCTCAATCGACGATTATGAAGTATCGGCTGGAGCGAAAATTGACCTTACAGACATTACTGATGCTGATGAATACGATCTGGACGATCAGAACAGTGATGATTTTGCTGCTTTTGGCAAGAAGGTGCAGATTGACCTTGCTGATATGGATCGGATTTCGTGGCGGGCTGAACTGGCAAAAGATCAGGAAATTCTGGAGCTTCTGACCCTTATGGTAGCTGATATTACGCCGGATCATGACAGCAAGCTGCAGGAGTTGCTGACTGTTCTGCGGGAGAAAGTTATGCATCCGATTAACCCCGGAAACAGGAAGGTCATTATTTTCACGGCCTTTGCCGATACTGCCATGTATCTTTATGAGCATGTCAGCAGCTTCATGCTGGGTGAATTCGGACTGCATACAGCGGTCGTAACCGGTTCTGTAGATGGACGCACAACGGCACGCATGAAAAAAGCGGATATGAATACCATACTGACTTGCTTCTCACCTGTTTCAAAAGATAAAGCACTTTTGAACATGGCGGGTCTGCCGGATATTGATATCCTGATAGCAACGGACTGCATTTCTGAAGGACAGAATCTTCAGGACTGCGACTATCTGATCAATTATGATATACATTGGAATCCTGTCAGAATCATTCAGCGATTCGGACGCATTGACCGTATCGGCAGCAAAAACAGCGTGATTCAGTTGGTGAATTTCTGGCCGGATATTACCCTGGATGAGTATATCAATTTGAAATCCAGAGTGGAAACCAGAATGAAGATCGTGGATATGACCGCGACAGGAGACGACAATATTCTTTCTGATGAAGAAAAGCATGACCTTGAATATCGCAAGGCACAGCTGCAGCGCCTCCAGGAAGAGGTTGTCGATATTGAAGAAATGTCTTCCGGCATTTCGATCATGGATCTGGGACTCAATGAGTTCCGGTTGGATCTGCTGGAGTATATCAAGCAGCATCCGGAAATCGAACATACACCGATGGGGCTTCATGCCGTAGCACCTGCCGGTACGGAATGTCCTCCCGGACTGATCTTTGTGCTGAAAAACCGTACGCAAAGCGTCAATGTTGATAATCGGAACCGGCTTCATCCATTTTATATGGTTTACATCAGTGAGGATGGCGAGGTAATCTGCGATTATCTCCAACCAAAGAAGCTGTTGGATACGATGCGTTTTGTCTGCAAAGGAAGGGATAAACCAATTGAGGTATTGTACCACAGGTTTAACGAAGAAACAAATGATGGGCGCAGCATGGGAGATGTTTCGGAACTGCTGTCTGAGGCTATCAATTCCATCATCGATGTGAAGGAAGAAAGCGATATAGACAGCTTGTTTTCACCGGGAGGCACATCTGCATTGATGTCGGCGGTCTCAGGACTTGAAGATTTTGAGCTGATTTGCTTTTTGGTGCTGAAAGATGAATGAATATATGGAACAGATCAGGTTTGAACACGAATAATGATAAATGCCGGAGTGTTGGAGGAATACCATGTCGAAGCTAAATGTTGACCAGAAAACAATAAAAGACTTATTTCAGGATAAAAAGGCTGATTTCTTGATACCTGATTATCAGCGTCCCTATGCGTGGGGAGAAACGGAATGTCAGACTTTGTGGGATGATATCTTTTCGTTTGCCATTCCTGATGATGGGCGTACGGAATTTGATAGCAACAGTGAATACTTCCTTGGCCCCATTGTCACCTTTAAGAATGATGACGCAAAGATGGAAGTCATCGATGGACAGCAGCGCCTGACAACATTGATGTTGCTGCTTCGGGCTTTCTATGCGAAATTTGGTCATATGCAGGATAAAGCGTCTGTGGCAACGCGGCAAAACATTGAAAAATGTATCTGGAAAACAGACGAGTTTGGTGAGCCGAATATGTCTGCGCTTAAAATAGATTCTGAAGTTGCGACAGATAAGGATAAAGATGAATTCCTTGATATACTGCGGACCGGCACGATTAAGGCCGGGCAAAAAAGCCGGTACGCGGCCAATTTCAAATTTTTCCAGAACTGCATTGATGACTTCCTGGCAAAATACCCGACTTATTTTGCATATCTTCCGACGAGGATCATGAATAACTGTATTCTTCTTCCTATAGAAGCTGAATCACAGGATACTGCACTGCGCATTTTTTCAACGCTGAACGATCGTGGTATGCCCTTGTCGGATTCTGATATCTTTAAGGCCCAGTTCTACAAGTATTACACGAAACTTGGGCAAAAAGACAGTTTCATCAAGCAGTGGAAAGACCTAGAGGAACTTACGGAGAAGATTTTTCATCCTATTAATGGAACTCCCATGGACGAGCTTTTTACTCGTTACATGTACTTCAGACGTGCAAAAATGGGGATTAAGAGCTCCACTACAGAAGCGCTGCGCAAGTTCTATGAGAAGGATAACTATGCCCTTTTGAGAGAAGCCAATACGCTTGATGATATGATTACATTGGCACACTTCTGGGAGGATGTTTCCAATCAGGATAAAGATCGTTTCTCTCAGCGCATTTTACGTTTGCTTTTTGTCCTGAACTATGCGCCGAATGGAATGTGGACTTACTTTGTCTCTGTTTATTTTATGCAGAACAAAGATGACCACGGCTTACTGGAAGAGGAAGAGTTTTTCCGCTTTCTGAATAAGACAATCGGTTTTATCTGGACATATGCTGTTACCAATCCCGGCGTGAACGCTCTTCGTACACCTGTCTATGCCGAGATGGTCAATATTGTAAATAACCGCCCGGTTACTTTTGATGGGTTTAAGTTTGAACCGGAAAAGGTTCAAAGCATGTTTTCTAACTTCGTCTTTAATAATGCCCGCCCGATTACGAAGTCTATGCTGGCATGGTGGGCATTTCAGGATGATGGCCAGGAACTGATTTCCCTGGAGACCGTTCTGGAGGTCGAGCACATCTATGCCCGCAACCGTTATGACAACGACAAGTCTCTTTCGGATGTCAGGAATTTGGAGGCATTAGGCAATAAGGCGCTGCTGGAAAAGCGAATCAATATTAGAGCTGCGGATTATCGCTTTGCAGATAAGGTTAAGTATTATCAGGGCTTTACAAACAGCCGTAATCAGCAGAAAGAAGGAACGCAAAACCATGAGTTGATTCTGCTTTCCTCGGCGGAGGATTTTACAGAAGCCGATATTGTAAGACGCACTGAAGATATTATGTCTGCCTTTGTCGCGTTTTTGAAAGATAACGATCTTACTAAGTAATATATATGGAAGGAGGCGGCGGGAAAATGCTTGATTTTCCAAAATCCACAGAATTCAATAAGCGAATACCGAAGCAGAAGTTCTATGAAAAGATAGATGTTTCCCCGGCTCTTAAGCGCGTATTTGTGGAGCAAATCAAAATAATCTATTGGCGCAATAAGCTCGCTGCCTCCACCCTGAATCTTGCCCCGGGTACATCTGTAGACGAAATTGAAATCATTGAAATCAAGTTATCTTCACAAGAACTGGATGAGGCGGTTCTGCGGCAGATCGACAAGGAGATACCATATCACATCCTGTTTGTGCTGGAATGCGAGGGGAAATACCGGGCAGTGATTGGCTACAAAGAAAAGTCGGTATCCGGGAAAAGCGCTTTCAAAGTAGACCGGTATTACTTCACGGGTTGGATGGAGGAATCGGAACTACCGGTACGAATCGAAGGGTTGACCATGGATGCCGTTTATGAGAATTTTGTTCGTCAGATCGCCGGCCTGGATTTAGGACAAGCTGCTGCTGGCGAAACAACGTTGAAAGACAGCATCGAAATCCAAAAACAGAGGGAGCAGTTGCAAAAACAGATTGCAATACTGGAAGCGAAGATACGGAATGAGAAACAGCCGAAAAAGAAGTTTGAGCTAGTGCAGGAATTGCGGACATTGCAAGATAAACTGGGTTCTTAAGATTCACTTAGGAGGAAAATATGAACGAAAACAAAAAAGAGGCACCCAAAAATATCATAAAAGTAAGGGATGACAGGGAACCAATTTACTTTCGTATGAAGGGTGACAAAACTGGCTTCGAACTCATAGATGAAACAGAATTAGATTGGTGCTCTGGATCACAATTCACCAAGGGCGATCTGCGCGCACGTGTTGAGCCGTGGCTTACGTCCCTGTTTCAATCTGAACATTTGTCGCTATTAGTTGGAAGTGGATTGACAAGCGCAATTCAAATCGCAGCTTGCGGTTCTTCCAATAACGGTATGAGCAGTGATGACAAGTTCACTATTTTTGCAGATGAAATCACGAATGCTGCAAATGAAAGCGCAAAAAAGGCAGGCCGTGGAGAAGCAAATATTGAAGATAAAATTCGTATTGCAAATGATGTGATAAGTGGACTTAAGGTGTTGCAGGGAAACCCTGATTTTCCCAGCATAGACCTAAAGCTGGGAGAACTCTGCACTGAACTCGAAAGAATATTGAAGGATTTTACAGACAATATTTTTGCGATAGAGAGCTCTATTGCATCTGCCGCCCCTGAGAAAAAAGAAGCCGCCTTCAACAAGTTGGTGCTGTTTCTTATGAGCTTTGCCAGTAGAACGGGGACTAGGGACAGATTGAATATATTTACAACAAATTATGACCGCCTAATCGAAGCTGGTGCGGACGTTGCTGGTCTCAGACTGATCGATAGGTTTGTTGGAGCTTTATCGCCTATATTTCGTTCTTCAAGAATGGATGTTGATATGCACTATAACCCTCCTGGAATACGTGGGGAGCCGAGATATTTGGAGGGTGTAGCACGCTTCACCAAGTTGCACGGTTCTTTGGATTGGGTAAATATCGGCGAAGACATCAGAAGAATAGGTTTGCCGTTTGGCGCAAAGACCATTAAGCCTTTCTTTGAAACAGCAGGTTTTGATGCAACCTATTCAAGCTTAATGATTTACCCTAATTCGGCAAAAGATCGTGAAACGGCAGAATACCCATATGTAGAACTGTTCCGGGACTTTGCAGCTGCACTGTGCCGTCCTAATAGCACATTAGTGACATATGGATATAGTTTTGGTGATGATCACATTAATCGAGTTATTCGAGATATGCTTACCATTCCTTCAACGCATCTTGTTATTGTTAATTATGATGACTCAGCAGGGCGTATTATGGATAAATATGAACAATGGGGACATCAAAGCCAGATGTCATTGATTATTGGTAAGGATATCGCAAACATTGATGACCTCGTCAATTATTACCTCCCTAAACCGTCTATTGATCGGGCATCCATAAGAATGTCCGACATACTAAGACAAAGATTTGATCAGCCGACAAGAAAAGAGCAGGAAGGAGAAGAAGCTACATGAATACCCCTATTGCAAATGCAGAATCTTTGCAAATCGGCAGTGTTGACTTTGTTTCTCCTGACGAAATTAAAGTCGTTCTCGATTTGGATGCTCCCAACGATGTTGCATTGAATTCAGGGGTTCCGCGTCCATTCCCCCGAATCAACAGTTATGTTTTGATTGCAGGTGAGGGTGGATATCTGGTTTCTCAGATTGAGTGGATTACAATTGAGCGTTCCCAATTTCCAAAACGGCGCGGAATGCAGGACTTCGGAATTTTGGATCTTCCATACCCATTGCGCAAGATGAGCGTAATTCCCCTGGGCGTTCTGAAAGAGAACGTTGGTGATACTGATGACAAAATAAGATACGAATTTGTGCGTGGAATTGAAGTTTTTCCGACTGTAGGTGATCCTGTTTTGATCCCTACGCAAACACAATTAAAGGCTATCGTTGAATCCGGGAGCAACCGCAGAGTTAGTATTGGTATCAGCCCTTTAGCTGGAAATGCAGTTGTATCTGTCGATCCAGACAGACTCTTCGGCAGACATCTTGCTGTTCTTGGAAATACCGGCAGCGGTAAATCCTGCTCTGTTGCTGGTTTGATTAGATGGTCTATTGAATCGGCTCAAAAAGAACAAAAAGCACCTAATACTCGTTTTATCGTACTTGATCCGAATGGCGAATACACAAAATCCTTTAGTGGTCTTGCTAATGTTCGGGTATATGGCGCGGAAAAAGATGATGTGTTGGGAATTGAACAGCTTATTGTTCCTATGTGGCTGTGGAATACTGCAGAATGGGT
>JBJDYH010000264.1:0-32159 GCA_051867135.1 Faecousia sp.
CCTCGTCGATGGTCAGCAGCTCTGCGGCGCTGCAATCCAGCTTTTTCTTCCGGGTTGCCTCCGCCACAGCCCAGTCAAAGTCCGCTTTGGTCACGAAATCCGGCAATCGTATGACGCTGATCCAATGGAAAGTGGATTTATCCGTATAATCGAAGCCGTCCACGCCATCCTGCCACCAGAAGCCCTCCAGCGGCGGTACTACAAAATCGTAGTAGCCTTCCATACGGTGATCGCCCATTTTACTCATTTTGATGGTGTAAGCCACGGCGTACAGTACGCCAATCGCTGCTTTGTAAGCGCCGCCCTCCTCGTTGGGATCACCCTCGCCCCGGACGGCGATGTAATTCGCACACGGCACCGTCACAATTTGGGGCTTGTTCTTGGGTAAGTAAAACTCTTTGTACTCTTTCTTAAAATCAAAAGCCATAGGATTCTCCTTCTTCATTTACCTGTTTTTTACTGCTCTAAAGCAAAGCAGCTTGTCCCCTGTGTAAACTGGAATTTGCAAACATCATTTTGCATTTCTAAATGAAATCACAATATGACTTGGTGCAAATAATACTGATGCAATAATCAATAACACGGACCTACTCATAATCCCGCTAAATAAGAACAAAAATGAAGGAATAATAGAAAGTGCTAATGCTCTAAAAACACTGCTTTTCTTAAAACATATAACCCAAATCGCACAATAAAGTATTACCAATACGGCATCTACAATCAGATATAGCGCAAATGCTTCGTCAGACCACCATCCGAACCAAGTTCCTGGAATATTGATTATCATGAATCCGAAACAGCCAAATCTACCTACTTGTTCTATGGCCTCAACACATTTATTGTTCCACTTATTAGCAAAGCCATCTTTGCACTTAATTGAAAATACAATATTGGGTATCATAATGACTACAATAAAAATCAGCCCAAAAACGTTAAACCATTCCATATTATTCACCACCACAAATTCCGATTGTTGAATTGATTATACCATACCAATGCCCCAAAGGATAAATTGAAGTTCCTTATGGTTAGCCGTTTCATAATCACGCCCCCAATCCTTCATTTACTATACCACATTGAACAATCGTTCGCAACAATGAATTGTGCCAAGCCTATTGCGAATCCCATGAATCCGACCCGCCGGAAAGCGGGGCATTTATATAAGCAAACAAAGGGGCTGTAAGAAAAGCCCCTTTGTTTCTGCAAGTATTTACTTCGTTTACCTACACATACGCCACCACTTTATAAAGAGTTAATGGTTTTTCACCATTCTTCCGGCAATCACCGGAGGCCTTCATTTATGCGCAAATTGGTGCATAGCGATTCGACATAAGGATATCCATCATGACAGTATAGGGAGAGGACACGCCGCCGGCGACCATGGAAAAAAGCCTTGGCGTGCAGCCAGAGACCAGCGCAACGCCCTGCTCATTTTTCGTCACAGGCTGCTGTCTGTTTCGGCTAGCCACATTCCAGAAAACCACCTCAGGCAGGCGGTAGCCGTTCTGCGCAAAAAGCTGCTTGGCATACTGGAAATTCGTCAGCTCCGCATGGTTCATACAGGAGTCAAATTCCATATCGGACACGATATAGATTTTCGCAGGCAGTTCGCTCTGTGGCACCTTGTTCTTCACAGCGGTATTCAGTATCAGTCCAAATACCTTCAGCAAATCAGTATTCGCCACCTCGTTGAAGGAAGCACAATAGCGCACCTTTTCCGCGATATCCTTTCCCTTGATTTCAACCAGTCTGGGATTCGTAGAGAAGGTAATAAAGTGGTTGTGGAAGGCCCCCTTGTTCCGCTCAGCAAAGTAAATGCCAAGAGACAGCGCCACCGCCTCCGGGATAGGATTCCGACAGCTATACATAGAACCGGATCCGTCTACAACGACGATGGCGTTCTCGTCACCGCCGAAGTCCTCCAAGGCATTCCATGTCACATCCATTGCTCTGCGCTCAGACGCCTTTAAGGTACATTTGGCACCCCACCCCTCAAAGCATGGGGCAATGATTTCATAAGGAGCCAGCGTACCGGTGTGCATGACAGTATCACCTCTGGAAACCTTGTCCAGATATGTACTGTACCGCTCAGCGTCATTTCGTTGGAAAGCTTTGCGATACTTAAACATCGCCTTGGAAGGCAGCACCGCGTAGTCGAAGGAGTAATCCTTCTGTCGAAGATTGTTCTCCAAAATACGAATCTTTTGCCGCAGCGCCACGAGGGTCTTGCGGTACTGCGCGTCGGTCATGTCAAGGCTGCGGGCAATTTTCTTTGCCATGCGGATGGTGTCCGCATTGGACGCATTGACAGAGGGCAGCCACTTGGCGAGCAGGCTGACATTCGCACCACTTTCCAAGTCCTCCTTTAGTTGCT
This sequence comes from Faecousia sp., assembly GCA_051867135.1. Taxonomy (GTDB): domain Bacteria; phylum Bacillota; class Clostridia; order Oscillospirales; family Oscillospiraceae; genus Faecousia. The sequence goes on from JBJDYH010000264.1 coordinate 2,375, forward strand.
TTGCAATGACTGAAAGAGCGTCCTTTTCACAAGCGGTGTCCATCAGCGCAAGCAGGTCATCAAAGCGGCCATACTCCGGGATGAGGGCAATGTTTTTACGCACAGATGCAGGCTCCCGGTTTGCCAGCCAGTTGATGATGACTCGGAACACCCGGCGCTCGCCAAGGCCGCCTCTGACATCCCGCCCGAAGAACAGGATTTTCATAGCAATATCTGCATCCTCAGCATACGCCTTCAGAAAGCGATCGACGATTTCCTGCTCAGGCGCTCTGCGAATCCCGCCGATGGCAGCAAACATATCCAGGCAGTAGGACTGGGTGCTGATGTAGGTAGCTGCGCCGTTCTCGGTAACGGTCATATTGGATTCATGCTTCAAATACTCTAGCATTTCAATTCCTCCTTTCCCAGCGCAGATAGTTTATCAGTCAGACGCCTTAAAGTTATAAATCGGTTTCAATACTTCGATAACCTCCACAGACTCACGGATCACATCGATGATATCCGCCAGAGACTTATACGCCATCGGTGCCTCGTCCAGAGTGTATTCATTGACAGAGGTGGTATAAACGCCTGCCATAGTCCGCTTGTATTCCTCCAGACTGAGCGTTTCCTTCGCCTTTGTACGGGACATGAGCCGCCCGGCACCATGGGGGGCGGAGAAGTTCCACTGGGGATTTCCCTTACCCCGGGCAAGGACACTCCCGTCACGCATATTGATGGGGATCAGCACCAGTTCACCCTCATGGGCGGCAATGGAACCTTTCCGCAGGATCATTTCCTGAGTATCGATGTAATTATGGATGGTGTGAAAAGCGGAAACAGCTTGAAGCCCGGTACGCTCCAGAATAATCTCTGCCATCCGCTCCCGGCTGCGTTTGGCAAAAGCCTGACAGATTTCCACATCATGCAGATAATCCTCCAAAAATCTCCCGTATAGAAAACACAGGTCTTCGGGCATATCCGGTTCCTTGGTCTGGTAAGCCTTTTCCAGCTCCTTCAGGGCATTCTGAATCTCGCTCCTGCGACCCTGCTCCTTATAGGTTCGGATCAATTCCTCACGCTTCTCGAAGTAGTCGGATTTTCCCGCGTGCAGATCAATGGCCAGCTTTTGATAATGCTCAGCCACCTGCTTACCCAGATTCCGGCTGCCGGAATGGATCACCAGATACTTGGTTCCGTCAGCGGCTTCGTCGATTTCAATGAAGTGATTGCCGCCGCCCAGCGTGCCCAGACTCATCTCCAGATAGCGGGCACGCTTCAAATCCCGGTAGCAGCGAAGACCCGTCAGGTCAAAACGCTCAAAGCGGCCCTCCCAAACATTTTTGCCGCTGGGGATGAAATGGGCAGCTTCGTCTACTCTTGCAAAGTCAATTTTGGCTTGTCCAAGCTCCACCGTATACATCCCGCAGCCAATATCCACACCAACGATGTTGGGAACCGCCTTGTCGGTGATGGTCATGGTCGTACCGATGGTGCAGCCCTTTCCTGCGTGGACATCCGGCATAATGCGGATTTGACTGCCTGCGGTAAATTCGTGGTCGCACATCCTTCTGATCTGTTCAATTGCTTCATTCTCCACAACTGCAGCATAGCAAATGGCAGTATTCACTTTTCCCTTGATTTCCAACATGGCTGATACTCCTTTCGCTTTTATGAAAAACAAGGCACCATTTGAAGCAGGATTCGAACCTGCGTAAGATGGTTTTCACCACCTGCTTTATCCTCTTAGCTATTCATACTTGCTGTTGGTGCCTTATGTCCATATTATAGTGGGAGATTTTTCCTTTATCACGGAAAAAAAGCTGCGAACTCACTTAAGTTCACAGCTTTTCTGAGAAATTAGTCGCTTTTTAATCAGCTCCACAAAGCTTTCCGGCTCTATGACCTTCACATAAGGGCCAAAGGAAAGGACTCGGATGACAATTTCCGTTTCGTCACTTTCGTAATATTGCAGACGCAGCCGGTAATGGGTGTCGTCAATGCGTTCTGCCTGCTTTTCAAAATGCGCAAAGTGGAGCATGGCCCGCTCCAGAGTATTGCGCTCATTGCATATTTCCAAAACAAGGGGTCTTCGCTGCTCCGCCTCCGGCTTCGCCCGCCATGGTACATCGCCATGATAAAAACTACAGCTTTGGATACGGCCCAGATTCACATAGCGGAAGCGGCAATTCGTTACCAGCACTCGGATTTTATCATCCTTCAAGGAATATTCAAATCCCTTGGGGTAAAAGCGCATCCTGACACGGCGATTCTGGCGATTATCCATGGTAACCTTCACCGGTCGTTTTTCCCGGATAGCCTGCCGGAGCACTCGGAAATGGGCAATGTATTGCGGATCGTCAAAGGGGTCTCCGTCGGCATACTGGTCATAAACCCGGTAGTCCTCCCGGGTGAACAGCGGAGCCACATCGTCCAAATCCGGCAAAGTCACCTCAAACAGCCGAAGACGAGGGTCATCCTCCAGAGATTTGATCCAACGCTTCTGCAGCGTCGATAATGGCATGGTTGGCACATGGTGCACAACAGGTGTCAGATCATCGTGCAGAAGCTGCCACTTTCCGGATTTGAGGGCAGGAAGGATCGTCAGCACGCTCTCCGAAAAGGCGTGATCCAGAACCTCCTGCTGCAGCGCTTGCTCGGTTACATCCGGCTCCAAAGCCCGGGTCAGGATTTTGGCGACAGTATTGTAGTAAACGGAGTACAGTTCGTTAAAAACCATTTTCCGTCCCCTCCATCGATTCCGTACATACGATACATCTGACGGATATCATCCTTCAGCTTGTTTTCAGCTGTCCGATTGGAAAAGTTCATGCGCCTTATCCGGCAGATAAAGGTTCGAATCCAAGGGAGCATCTCATTGGTGTCAAAAACATCGGCAATAAAGCGGTAATGATGCTCGTCAATTCTTTCAATACTGCCGCAGCGCTTCTCCCGCTCCAGCCGGCGTACAATATGCTGTTCGTCGTCCCCAATCTGAACCTCAAATTCCACATGCTCCAAATGCTTCAGGCTCCACTTGCAATTTACGCCCCACATATGTCCCTCCACCTTGGCAAGAGACCTGCGTAGGTCATCAAATCGGGGACATTCCTCCTCTATTCGGACATTGGTCATATAGTCCAGGCGATAGGAGCTCAGTCGATTTGCCTTTTCGTGGAACGCGATCAGATTCTGCCGGCCATTTTGGGCACTTATGTAAATTTTTAGAGGCACCAAACGAACTGTTCTGGGCTGATTGAAATTCTTTCCCAGATTGTCCACCGTGATATACCGCTTGCCCCCAATGGCATCGAAGAGCTGATAAAGAACGCCGCTGTCCATTGCCTGGGTGATATAGTGGTGCTTGAAGGAAAACAGGTTTTCATGAGGCGCTGCCCTGTCCTGCAAATAGGAGCCAATAACGCCGCAGGGCGCTGCTTCGCTGAAGAAGTCAATCACATCACTTAACTGGGAAATATCTGTATCAGCCGCACGGCTGTACAGCACCTTGCGGCCCTGCTTTTCCACGCGAACAAGGCCTGCTTGGGCATACTCCTTTAGCTTCTTGCGAATCGTTGACTCGTCAAAGGTCATAGGCTCGGCAAAGCCGCACAGATACCCATCTACTTCCGCTACCAGCTCCGCCAATGTTTTTTGAACATCCGGGCTGCCGAGAATATCAAAGAGAATAAAGTGGAGCGTGATATCGCCATCCGTGAAGCTCTTTGTCTTCCAAGCCTTGTAGAATGGATTGATCTTCGTTACCCGGCTGTCAACAGACAGAAAGACATTCTTGCCCTCCGGGGTCTGGGCGAAACGCATGTAATCGGCCAGCCAGCTTTCAATTCTGCGGCGCTCATCGTCATAGGAGCGGGCACTCTTGGCATCGTATTCGCTGCGGCTCTTAAAGCCATAGACATAGAATTGGCGCATATAGCTCCGGACTTTTTCAAAATTCTTGACCAGCTCACTGTATGCCATTTGTGTACACCCCTTCCATTATTGTTCAATCTTATGATATCATAGAAATAGATTTCCCTCACGGAAAAAAGTTTGCGAAGTGGATATCCTTGCTTTTTCATATATCGTTTCAATATTTGAATTAGGGAAGCTCTGAATTTGTTTATCTATCTGGGTATCGCTAAATCCCTCCGCATTCATTTTTTCTTATCTTTGTTTACGGCGGTGCCATATGTTAGGAGCGGTCAATTTTGGCCGCCCCTCATTTTCACTTTCTTGCCACCAGCAGGAATCTGTGGATTCTTCCCTCAATACAGCCGTTTTGCTCCAGAATCCGCTGGGCGTTCAGCAGGCGATCCCGGCAGGTATCCACCGAGAATCCCGGGAACTCCCATTCGATGATCCGGGCAAACCATACCAACGCGCCCACATCGTAGAACCTGATAGGCCGATAGCACTCCTCCGCTTTCAAAATCGCAAAGCCCGCGTCCCGGAACTGACTGGCTGTGATATCCAGATACTGCTCCGGGAATGGCAACCCGGTTTCGCCGCACAGCAGCTCCACCAGCTTCCGGTCATTCTCCGCGCCCACCTGCTGGGTGATGAAGATTCCACCGGGTTTCAGAAGCCGGTAAATGTATGACGGGATAAAATCCCCATGGCGGTTGATGACCATATCGAAGATAGCATCGTCAAAGGGCAGTTTTGACCTGCCGTCTCCCGGCCGGAAATCAATGCCCAGCGGCAGCAATGTCTGTCTGCACAGCTCCACATTGGGCGGATAGCCCTCGGTGGCTGCGGTACTGCCATAGGGATGGTTCAGGGAGAGCAGGAACTCTCCGCCGCCGGTGTCAATGTCCAGCAGCCGCATCTCCGGCTTGAGATACCGCAGGATGGTCTCCCGGTAATCCCATGGCAGGTCTTCTTCCTCGGTGTACCGGTCACGAATGTGGGAAAAATCCCAGCCGTGAATGTGGGCAATCCGTTCCTCCGCTTTCCAAGCGTTTATCCATTCTTCTATGTTCATATTCTTTGCCTCACGGGATGCCAGATTGCCGTTTTCCACTTATCCTTTGCAGCCTTTCTGGCATCGCTCAAATACTCCTTCGCCTGTTTTTCCTACTCTAAAGCAAAGCAGCTTGTCCGCTCTGCAAATTGGAATTTGTAGGCGCAATTTGTAGGGGCCGATGCCCACATCGGCCCTCTCCAATGGCATGGATTCGCCGCAGTTCCGTAGAAGCATCGTTTTGCGTTCTGCGGGGCGATGTGGGCATCGCCCCCTACATTCACAAAATACAAATCCTCGTCAAATTCCAATTTATCGCGCTCATTGTCAAACGACAAATATTTCAATATAGCTTATTGTTTTCTTCGGGTCAACATCTGTCACACCACAGAAGGAACCTTTATACCAAAGGATAAAACTGTTGTCGTTATTTACGATACAGCACGGCGGTAATTGGCATGGGCTGCCTTTGGTATAAACAGCCTTCGACGCATAGGATATTCCATAATAATCCAACGCTTCCAATATTTTCGACCAGGATGCGTGACCTTTTCCCATCAAAGCGACCACGTCAGAAAGGGGCACACCGGCCAGCATTGCAACACAGCAATGGCCGCAGAATCCCGCTTGAATAGGAATCGTTTCAATACCGTCTATTTTTCGTATGGGATGTTCCTTGGAATATGGGCTGTCATGATTGATTCGCGACAGCGTTTGGGTGGGTTCCATTTCAATTTCATATTCTTCTTCAGCCCCAAGCGCCGACAGCGTTTTCTTCGTGACAGGGATGAAATAAATTCCATTTCCCTTAGGAATCAGTTTACATTCAAAGCAGACCCCTCGGATAGACACCCTGCATGGGATATTCCCCTTGAGAAGCGTCTCTTCCCACACATTAAACGGTATCTTGATAAATGCGCGACCACCCTCAGTATATATGCCCGCACGAAATCTATATATCATTTGACTACCAGCCCTTCACATATTTTGATATATTGATATGCATAATCCCGGTTTTCTGAATTGATTATATCACACCAATGCTGCAAAGAATAGCTTGAAATTTCATTGTGGCTGCTGAGATTATCCATTTCTTTGTTTTTATACTAATTCTTAATTAAAAGATTTCATTAGCTGCGCAGGAAGAAAAGGTGCAAGACAAGGCAGAGGAGCGCCGCCATACTGTATGTATGGCAAGCGACGATAACGAAGTATTGCGCCAATAGACCAAGCAGATATGAAAGATTTTATTTAAGAGTTAGTATTAGTTGTGTGAAATTGCTCCCTATTCCCGGGTTGCCTGAGATGAAACACCGATTGCCGTTTTTCCTGCCCGTTTTTCCTTTTTGGTATACTGTGCTGCAACAAGTCTTATCGGTGATCGCGTCAAAAATCTGATAGAATCTTATTTTTGCTCTTGACTCTCACCTTGCGTCATAGTTTATAATACTTCTTGACGGGAGGGAATACCATGAAAACTGTAAAGGAAGTCAGTCGAATAACCGGTGTGAGTGTGCGTACGCTCCACCATTATGATGCCATTGGCCTGTTGAAGCCCACCCGGGTGACGGAGGCAGGCTACCGGCTGTATGACGATACAGCCCTGCGGCGGCTGCAGGCCATTCTACTGTTTCGGGAGCTTCAATTCCCGCTGAAGGAAATCAAGGAAATTCTGGATTCCCCAGGCTTCGATCCCAAAGAGGCTCTGGCGCAGCAAATCCATCTTCTGGAGCTTCAGCGGCAGCATCTGGACGCCCTTATTTCCCACGCCCGTCAGATTCAAAAAACAGGAGTGATAACTATGGATTTTTCCGCCTTTGATACTACCGAAATGGATGCGTACGCAGCCGAGGCAAAAGCGAAGTGGGGCAAAACGGAAGCCTACAAGGAATTTGCGCAGAAAACCGCAGGTCAGACCCCGGCGCAAATGCAGGATGCCGGTAACGCGCTGATGGATATTTTTGCCCAGTTTGGCGCGATCCGCCACACCTCCCCCGCATCCTTAGAAGCCCAATCGCTGGTAGGCAAGCTGCAGGGCTTCATCACCGAGCACTACTACACCTGCACCAAGGAAATCCTACGCGGCCTTGGTCAGATGTACATTGCCGGAGGCAGCATGACCGAAAACATTGACAACGCCGGTGGCAAAGGGACTGCGGAATTTGCCCATCAGGCAATTGAAATTTACTGCAATTAAGCAGCAGGCCCGGAATGGCAAACCCAGTCCCGGGCCAATTCCGTCTTATTTGAGTTTACAAATCGTTTATTTGGCATTTCTCAGTTGCAGCCCTTTTCTGCCGCGATTGCTTTTATTGGCAGCAATTTAATGAAACAAGCTCATCTGATTGGATTTCTCCTGAAACTGGGCCATATAGCGAAAGATTTGGGAATTGTCGTGCCAAATGCCGTTATCCTCGCAGGTGTCATGGAACAGCTTCATTAGTTCTCGATTTCTGGGGCTGGGTGCTTCATAGGCATTGCCGTAGGTACGGATATAGCGGTCTTTCAGTCCGGGAAACTTTTTGTCCAACTGGGCGTAGAAATACTCCCGGTCGCCGCTGCGGAGGGTCACGCCCATACCGAAGTTGAGAATCCCCTTGACACCGGTGTGGACGCAGGCATTCAAAATGCCGCGGATATTCTCCTGCGTGTCGTTAATAAAGGGCAGGATCGGGCACAGCCACACCACGGTGGGAATGCCCGCTTTCCGAAACTCCCCCAGTACGGCGATGCGCTCTTGGGTGGTGGACACATTGGGTTCAATGAGGCGGCAAAGGCTCTCGTCATAGGTGGTCAGGGTGATTTGCACCACCGCCTTGGTGCGGCTGTTGATGCTTTTCAGAAGGTCTAAATCCCGCAAAATGCGGGCTGACTTGGTCTGGATTGCCACGCCAAAGCCGAACCTCTCAATCAGTTCCAGCGCCTGCCGGGTCATTTGCAGTTCCTGTTCCAGCGGGATGTATGGGTCTGACATGGCACCGAAGCCAATCATGCAGGGCTTGCGTTTGGTTTTCAGGGCACGCTCCAAAAGAACCAAAGCATTTTCCTTAACCTCGATGTCCTCAAACACATGATCCATCCGGTAGCAATCGCTGCGGGCATCGCAGTAAATGCAGCCGTGCTGGCAGCCCCTGTAAATATTCATTCCGTTGTGGGAAGACAGTATCCCCTTCGCCGTTGCAAAATGCATCATCTCCCTCCCCACAGTTTTCTTATATTATAGAACGCCCGTTCGTATTCGTCAAGGCATAATATTGACAACCGTTTTCCCAGCTCGTTTTGCCTTTTGCGCATACTGGGCCGCGCCGCCCCAGGGGTGGGTGATGTAGGTAACCACATAATCTGCCCTTTGCAGCATCCAGCGGTTGCGCCAGTCGATGGCATAGCGGGGATGGACGGCTTCGATTCCCTCCGGGAGGATGGTGTCGGAGAAGTCGCCGCAGGCGTTTTTCTTGCCCGGCATATAGGCCAGCACCACAGCGTAGCGAATTTCCGGGTATTCCTGTTCCAATTCCCGCAGGACACTTCGCACAATGGCGTCAAACCTCCCTTGATTGCCCACATAGAAAGTGTCCACCCCTTTGCCCACAATCAGCTCCGCCAGCACCTGCCGCAAATGGGGTTTCACCGTTTCCGGGCAATCCCTGTGTCCGAAGAAAGTACATACTGCCATGATTCTGCCTCCTTTGCAGGCTATGCATAGCCTAATAGTAGCACGCATAGCCTACATTTTGCAAGCAAATTGTTTATCCTATTACCAAAACAATTTGGGAGGCAATTTATATGGAAACGATTGCTGCCGTCAGAGATAGAATTCTTCAACTATGTGGAGAGCGTGAAATCAGCATCAACAAACTTGCGACGATCTCTGCGCTTCCACCATCAAGCATCAAGAACATTCTGTATGGTAAAAGTCAAAATCCCAAACTGATTACGATCAAAATGATTTGTGACGGATTGGGCATTACTTTGGGAGAGTTTTTCTCAACGCCGGAGTTTGATGCCTTGGAACAGGAAATGAAATAAAATCGTCCGGGAGTTGGTTCATTACCAATTCCCGGACTTTTTTGCTTTCCTGTGTTAATTTCTACGCCTCTTTTTCCTCGCTGTCCAGTTGGCTCATCATCTGATTGTAACGCCGTACTTTATAAAATTCGCCGATTAGATAATCAAACGAAAAAGAGACAAGGAAAAAGAATACGAAGGATAAGAGCGCCGTCACAATAATGGTGGCCTCCTTACTCAGATTGGGAAAAATCAACTGCGTGAGTTCATCATCGCCCAGTTCACCCTCCCCAAACAGCAGAAGGAGAATATCCGTAACGGCAAAGGCCAATCCAAACAAAGCACTGCCAACCGCATAATTCTTGCAGCGGGTGATTCTGTCCGATTTGGAATTTCCGGTGGGCAGCGGTCTGTTTTTATAATCGAGAGGCTGTTCCACATCTCCCATGATACGGCGGGATACCAGAATCACAACAGATGCGCCAATCATTGCAAACAGTTCCCATCCAGCGTTGCCGGATGTTGCAATCCGATAAATGGTGGCAATCAACAGGCAGGCAACCAAAAATAAAAAACCAAAGGCAATGGCTTTTTGTGTGATTTGGCTTTGCCTTTCATCCATAGCAACGAAATTCTCAGTTTCTTTCTTCTTTTTCATGGAAATCATCCTCCCAAAACAAATCATTTAATGTTTTTCCAGTCACCTTGCAAATCTCAATGCAAAGCTTTAGTGTAGGGTTATAGCTGCCATTTTCAATGGCACCTATGGTTTGGCGGGTCACGCCGACGGCCTTGGCCAAATCCTCTTGTGACATATCCAACTCAATGCGAGCAATTTTCAGACGTTTATTCTTCATTTTGCACCTCCTTGCGCTAATAATATATATACTATCAGTTTCGTTTTGTCAAGTATATTTTACATTTTGTTTAGTATTTTCTTCATTATGGATTCACAAATCGTTTATTTGACAGTTCCCTGCTTTTCTGATAGGATAATCACAAATGCAAAAGGAGGAACGCAAATGGAAAAAAACATTCCCTACAAAAAGCTGTCCAAGAAGGAAAAACGGAAGCTGGATGCCGCAAAGCGCGGCACTTGGGGCGAGCTGAACCCCGTTACTCGCAAGCCGGCAAACAGCCGGGCCTATAACCGCAGAAAGATGCTTAAATTGGAGGAAGGAACTTCCCAATTTAAGCATCTTTTTTATATCATTGCGTACAATCTCCAATGGCATAGAACAGCCGTTTTCTCTTTGTTTGTGGCTATTGCTGCGTATTGAAGTATTTTTCGATCCGTTCATTGCAGATGTCCGGTTCTCTGCACGGCTTGTAATAGCTTTCCGACATGATCGTTCGTATCGCTCATTTGTTTGTATTATGTCACATAATTCTCCATTTTGGAGAGCCTGTATATTCTCTCTTTTGTAGTGAAAACTAACACCAAAAGGAGTTGATGAGCATGGACGGGAAAGAACTTGTAAAGCAGGCCCTAGATCAGATTCCGCAGGCCAATGCCAACGCGAAACGCATCGTCGGGCTTGTGAAAGAAGGCGGCAGGATCACCGGGTATCAGTTATCTGACAATACGATTGTGGAGAAACAGCGGGCAGTAAACATGGCCAAGCAAGGGAGAATCGCCGGTGTCGGCATCGCCCACCGGGGAGATACGGAATATCTGAAATCCATCCCCAACGGAAACGAAAACGACAATCTGGGGAATCTCCCCTCTGTTTCCCCGGAACCACGCCCATAAGCAAAACCGCCGGTTTTCATCACGAAAACCGGCGGTCTTGTGAATTGCGGTGTAATTCCTGCCCGCAAGCTCCATGCCGCATATTCTCACGGTATAACCATTGCTTTGCCAATGCTATCATTTCTTTTCCCGAGCCTGACAGAGAGTTCTTTGGGCAGCGATGGTTGCCAGAGTGTCTCCAAGCTGCATAAACAGGGAACTGATGAGACTGATTTCCTCCGTATTTCGTCCGCAGGCGATGGCGTTTGCCAAGGCGGTGACTGCCGCAGTCAGATTGCAGGCGTCCATATCCAATCACCCCTTTATTTCAGAATATGCGCGCCGGGGGCAAAAGGGACGGAAAGCGCAAAATGCTATAAACAGTTTTCAGCCTTTTCCAATGGGGTTTTCCTCGTCCTGCTGTGCATTGGCAGCAAGAATATACAATACTCGGCCCCTTTTTATCAAATCACCGAAAAAAGAAGATAGGTCAAGGCGTAGATTACCAGAATACCCACAACCACAACCAGCATAGGGCGCAGCATCAGCTTTACCACGCTCCAATAGGTCTGCCACTGCTCTTTGAAGCTGGCCCGGGGGGTATAGGGATTTCTGCTTGACTTCGGCAAACCACCCCGGACGCCGGACATATCGGCAATGGTGCGGTCATCGTCAATATAGGTGATCTTTTCCTTTTTCTTTCCCATATTATTCCTCATTCAGCAGATGGCAGGCTGCGAAGTGGCCCTCCTCGTATTCCTGATACGAGGGAGTGATGTGCTTGCAGACTTCCTTCGCGTAGGGGCACCGGGTATGGAACCGGCATCCCTTGGGCGGATTCGCGGGGGAAGGAATGTCGCCCTCCAGCTTAATTCTCTCAGCCCTGACATTGGGGTCAGGGTTGGGCACAGCGGAGAACAGAGCCTTGGTATAGGGGTGAAGCGGATTCCGGAAGATATCCTCCTTGGAGCCGAACTCCATGACCGCGCCCAGATACATGACCAGAATCTTGTCGGAGATGAACTTGACCACGGAAAGGTCATGGGAGATAAAGACATAGGCCAGATTCATTTCCCGCTGGAGCTTTTTCAGAAGGTTAATGATCTGCGCCTGTATAGAAACATCCAGCGCCGAGACAGGCTCATCGCAGATGACCAGCTTGGGGTTCACAGACAAGGCACGGGCAATGCAGATGCGCTGTCTCTGACCGCCGGAGAACTCGTGGGGATAGCGCTCAAAATAGTAATCCCGCAGGCCGCATTTCTCCATCAGCTCCAGAACATAGTCCTTTACCTGTTCCTTAGGTACGATATTATGTACCAAAACCGGCTCGCTGAGGATTCCGCCGACAGTATCTCTGGGCGGCAGCGAAGAATAGGGGTCCTGGAAAATGATCTGCATTTCCTTTCGAATCTGACGCATCTGCTTGGAATTGTAATGGGTAATATCCTTGCCGTCAAAGATAATCTGGCCAGCGGTCGGCTCATGGAGCTTCAGGATGGCGCGGCCGGTGGTGGTCTTGCCGCAGCCGGATTCGCCCACAATGCCCAGAGTCTCGCCCGCCTTCAGCTTAAAGGAAACGTCATCTACTGCCACCAGTTCCTTCGTCACCTTGCCGGTGAAGGTTTTCTTCATGGGGAAGCACTTGCGCAGATGGCGAACCTCCAGAATGCAGTCCGGGTCAAAGGGCTGCTTGCAGTCTTCCTCGATCTGCGCCTGACGCTTTGCCTGATACTCCGCAGCCAGAGCCGCATCGTCATAGACGGGAGCAATGTTTTCCGTAACTTTTTCTTCAGCCATCGTTCTTCTCCTCGTCGTACAGATGACATGCGACAAAATGGGTGGGACTCAGCTGCACCATGCCTGGGTACTCACCGGAGCACCTGCCGGTGCACTTTGCGCATCTATCCTTGAAATAGCAGTAATTCGGCATATTGATGGGATTGGGCACGTTGCCGGGAATGTTATAAAGCTCCGTGCTGTCGTCCAGCGTCATGGTTGGCTTGGACTTCTGCAGGCCGATGGTGTAAGGGTGCCTGGGATCCTGAAATATCTCATAAACGGTACCCTTCTCAATCACCTTACCCGCGTACATGACCACCACATAGTCCGCCATCTCGGCAATAACGCCCAGGTCATGGGTAATCAAAAGGATGGAGCCATCGATCTTATCCTTAATGTCCCGCAGCAGGTCCAGAATCTGAGCCTGGATGGTCACATCCAGAGCCGTGGTAGGCTCGTCAGCGATAATCAGCCGAGGCTCTGCCGCCAGAGCCATGGCGATCATAACTCTCTGACGCATACCGCCGGACAGCTCATGGGGGAAAGCGCCGTAGACATTCTCGGGAATAATACCCACCAAGCGGAGCATATCCTCGGTCTTAGCTTTCGCCATTTCCTTGGTGGCGCCGGGGATATGAATAAAGGTAACCTCGTCCAGCTGCTGACCGATGGTGAAGACTGGGTTCAGAGAAGTCATCGGCTCCTGAAAGATCATGGCAATTTGCTTGCCCCGAATCCGGTGGATCTGGGAAATTGGCATCTTGGCGATGTCGTAGACCTTGTCCTCCATCTCGTATTTCCCTTGGGCATCAGCTTTGGGAACGGGATTCCCCTTCTCGTCCCGCTTGTATTCATGGGACTTGAAGCGGATGGAGCCATCGACAATCTGTCCGGCAGGCCCCTGAATCAGGCGCATGACAGACATAGAGGTAACAGACTTACCGCAGCCGCTTTCGCCTACAACGCCCACAACGGCGTTTTTGGGCACATCGTAGGAGACACCGTTGACCGCTTTGACCACGCCCTGCTCCGTAAAGAAAAAGGTGTGCAGGTCTTCGATTTCCAGAATATTTTCCTCGCTGTGCATCTGGGACAGGTACTCAGATTCGTCGCACTTGCGGTTTTTATAGGCCTCCAGGCGCTTCATCTCCTTGGCATTTGCCTTGGTGATGGCACGGATTTCCTTACCTGTCAGGTAGCCCTTCCGTTTTGTTTCATTTCTGCTCATGGGTTACCTCCTCGCTTTCGGGTCAAGGGCATCCCGGAGGCCGTCGCCCACGAAGTTGAAACCAAGAACCGCGATAACGATGCATACACCGGCAGGCACCCAGACGTTCAAATGGTTTTGCAGGATGTCCTGATTGGTGGAAATAATGTTAATCATACTGCCCCAGGCCGCATAGGGAGCCTTGACGCCCAGATTCAGATAGCTCAGCGTTGCCTCATAAAGGATCATGCTGCCCAAAGACAGGCTCATCTGGACGATCAGTTGAGGCATGACGTTGGGGATCAGGTGCTTGAAAATCTTACGGCCGGTGGAGTAGCCCATGGCTTCCGCAGCCACCATGTACTCCTGCTCCCGCAGGGACAGAATCTGCCCTCTCACCAGACGCGCGGTGCCTGTCCAGGAAATGAAGGTCAGATAGACCATCAGCAAATAGATTCGGTACTTGGCATCAATATTCGAAGCATCCAGAATCGTGCTGATAATCAGCAAAATGGGCACGCCGGGCAGGCACATCAGCACATCACAGACACGCATAATCAGATTATCGATCCAGCCGCCAAAATAGCCGGAGATGCCGCCCAGAATGACGCCCAGAATTGTAATCAGAAACACAGCGATGAAGCTGACAGTCAGGGAGATCCGGCCGCCGTACATCAGACGGACGAAAATATCGTAGCCCTCATTGTCGGTACCCAGAAGGTGCTCAGAGGAAGGGGGCGCCAGAAAGTTATCCTTCAGAGACTTCTCCGTGGTCTGGTGCAGGGTGTAGGTCACGCCATCCACCGTGTAGGTAGTCTGGGCAGTAGCGTACTCGGTTTTACCGCTCTCATCCAGCTCGATTTCGCCCCACCGGGTATAGATCAACGGCCCCGCAAAGCTGAACAGGAACAGGCTGACAACCATGATGAGGCCCAGAATGCTGAGCTTGGAGCGAAAAAAGCGGCGCACTACCATGCGGGTGGGAGACATAAGCCGGACATTTTTATCCAGAGGTACTTCGGGATCAGCGGTTTCCGGAGCCGCCTGCTTGTTTTCCAATTCTTCCATACGTACCTCCTCACTCCAGCTTAACTCTGGGATCCACCACAGCGTACATCAGGTCGGCAAGGAGCACACCGAGGACGCTGAGCACAGCCAGAAACATATTGTAGCCCATGATAAAGGGAATATCGCCCCTGTTCATGGCATCCAGCGCGATGTTACCGATACCGGGCAGGTCAAAGACTTGCTCGGTGATGATGGCGCCGGAGAACAGGCTGGGCAGCAGGCCAGCCAGAGAAGTCACCAGAGGGATCAGGGTATTGCGGAAGGCGTGCTTATTGATAACAACGCTCTCCTTCAGGCCCTTAGCCCGGGCGGTGCGGATGTAATCGGAGTTCAGCACCTCCAGCATATTGGCACGGGTCATACGCATTCTGGCGCCAATGGACAAAATCACAATGGTGAGGATTGGGATGAAGCAGTGCAGGGCGTAGTCCCACAGCAGTTGGATACCGGTATAGGAGGCAGTTGCATCCACCAGACCGGAGACCGGGAACAGACCCAGCTTCAGAGAGAAGATGCTCTTGAGCATCTGACCAAAGAAGAAGGAGGGCAGAGAAATACCGATCATAACAAGCACCGTGACCAAATAGTCCCGGAAGCTGTACTGGTGGGTTGCAGCGGTAATGCCAAGGGGGATGGCGACCATGAACTCGAAAATGGTGGCAATCAGCGCGATGGCAAAGGAAATGCCCATATGCTCCACAATGACCTGCGCCACAGGGATGCCGTATACAAAGCTGGTGCCAAGGTCGAAGCGGCTCAAGGCCGCCAGCCAGTTGAAATAACCGCTGAGGATTCCCTTGATGCTGTTGTCTCCCAAACCATACATTTTGTACATGGCGCTGACAGTCTCTTCGCTGACCGTTGCGCCGCCCTGGTTGATGGCGTTGATCTTATCCTGAATAAAATCAACGGGCATCAGCCGGATTAGGAAATAGATAATCAAGGAAACGCCAAGGAGAATCAGGATGGAATATGCGATTCTTTTCGCGATATATTTTAACATAAGTCACTCCGCTCTTATCCGGCGAAATCGATTTCCCAAATGCGGTCCAGCGGGGAGGAATAGGGATTCATCTCAGAGCTCTTAGGCATAGTGGAGGAATCGATGACCTTGGAATTATAGGCATACAGGACGCTTCTCTGATAGACAGGCAGCTCCACAGCCAGATCCAGAATTTGCTCCATAGCCTGCTGATAGAGGTCGGAGCGGACGGCCTTGTCATTGGTTTCACGGGCAGCGTCGATCAGATCGCTCAGCTTGTTCAGGATAGCTCTTTCTTCGGCGGAGCCGCTGGTCTTGATGTAGTTGTAGCCCCATGCCTGCGTAGAGGTCGCGGTGGAATCCTTGTGATAGACCTGATACAGGTCGGGATCCAGGGCGGAGGACCAGGCGGCAGCCCAAACCTCCAGAGAGCCGGTGTTGATCTTGGTCAGGGCCTGGGTATCGCAAACTACCTCGACCTTCCAGCCCAGCTCATTGAGCAGGGTGGCCGCGTCACGGAATACCTTGTAGGTGGGGTGATCCTGCAGGGAGGAACCGGCGATGGTGAACGTAACCTCCAAGTCGCTGTCGCCAGCGCTGACACCGGCTTGCTGCATATACTTCTGGATGTTGGTTCTGGCTACATCCTCATTCCAGGTGCCGATCTGGGGATAATCCTTACCGTTGTCGTTTTCAGCGTCGCCGTCGGGATAAGCCCAACTGACCTTGGACATGGGCCAGTAAATCTGGGAACCGGTACCGGCACGGTAATAGTCCAGAGCCAGAGAGGTGTTCATGGCGCACATGATGGCCTTACGAAGATTGATGTCGTTGACCTTGGAGGCGTTGATGCCGATATAGCCGTAGCCAAGCTGGTCGGTCGTCAGGGTGACAATGCCCTTGGAAGAGAGCTTTTCCAGCTTCTCATAGTTGTCCGTGGTCAGCGCCGGGGAGATATAGTGAACCGTGCCGCTCTCCAGGGCAGCAATGGCGTTGTTGGAGGAAACGATCTGATAGCGAACCTTCTCGATTTTGGCGTTCTCCAGTCCCTCGCCAACGGTGGTGAAGTTTTCATTCCGCTTAAAGTAGACGACGTTGTTGGTGTAGAAGGAGGACTCGGAGGGGCTGTCGCTGTTCTTGGCATCGGTAGCCTTGTAGGGGCCTGCGCCCATGGGAATCTTAATGTTGCGGGTGGACTGAACGATGTCGGTCATAAAGCTGAAGGAGGCGAACTCAACGCCGAACCGGTTGTTTTCGATGTCCACACCCACGGAGCTGCCCTCGCCGTAATAGTGCTGGGGAGCGACGGTGAAAGCGAAGTTCCAGATAGCCTTGGGGTCCACGCCGTCGATGGTAATCTGGAGCACATCGTACTCACCGGCGTTGGTAACGGTGCCGTCCTCATTGTGGCCGGAGGCAACGGTATAGTTAGTACCATTCACCGTGATAGTGCTGCCGGCAGCGTCGGTATGACCCAGAGAGACAATGCCGGAGATGTTCTCCACCGCCAGGGAACCGTCGTCGGAGACATTCTCGTGGAGGATGACTTCCTTGGCCTTCGCGGTGTACTCGGTGGTCAGCGTGTTAGCGGTGGCCCAGTATATCAGCACCTGATCCAGCTTGGTGGCAATGATGTCATTATAGATGTACGCAATGGCATCTTCCTTGGTGGTGATGGTGGTGGGATACTGAGCGGTCAGCTTCTCGATATTGGTACGGTCGGTCTTGCCGTCCGCACCTTTGGCATAATCGATCTGAACATAGCCCTCAATGCACATGAAGCAGAATATCTCATCCTCGAATTCGGAGTGGGACTTATAAGGCTCGTCAATGTAGGACTCCTGTGCGCTCAGATAGTCGCTCTCCAGTTCCTTTTTGAACAGCTCCAGAGCATACTCATAGTCGTCCAGCAGGTTCTGGTTGGTGACCTTGGAAGGGTTATTGGAGATAGCGGACTTATAGCCGGAGCTCAAAGAGTGGGCCTGGATCGCGGCTACCATGGCCTCATGCCCCACCTCGTTGGTAGCGGAGGCCTTTCTTTCGGAGGTAAACAGGTTCACCAGTTCGTTGACACGAGCCTTGGCTCTGGAGGATGCCTGGGAAGAGATCAGGTCATCGCTGTTGTCGGAGCCTGCGCCCACGGTCTGCGTCCGGTACTCGGACAGGCCGAGAATATCGGTGGAGTACAGGGTGTTGGAGCCGGTGTAAACGGGATCCAAATAGACATACATATTGAACAGCACGTCCTCCATGGTCAGGGGGTGCCCATCGGAATACAGGATACCGTTTTTCAGAACGAAGGTATAGGTGACGGTGCCGTCGCTGTTGGTGGTGATGCTGTAGTCCTTGACCACAACGGCCTCGTCGTCGCCGTAGGCGACTTCCACCTCACCATCCACATACTTGGACGACAGCATACCGATCTGGGTCAAGCCCACAACGCTGCCGTCGGCAGCAGCGGTATAGAAGAAGGGATTGAACAGGCCGTCCAGCTGTTCCGTCATAATAACAAAGGCATCGGTTTTTCCCGAACCGCCGCAGCCGGCGAGCATGGATACCATTCCCGTGCACATGGCAAGGCACAGGATCAGACAGAGAATTCTCTTTTTCATGTTGACGCTCCTTTTTTATTGGGCACCGCTAAAAATGATTCCGGGATCCCGGCGGGAACCTTTGACGCGGATTTTTGATAAGACCGCGTAAATGCGCCCATCCGGTTTCCCACAGCTTCCTTTTCAGCGGTTGCCGGTTGATATGGGAAATGTGCTTTCCATTATTGACTGATAAATTCCACCGTTACCGTATTCTCGCTGACAGTAATGGCAACACGCTGGGGATTCTCGCCCACAGCGGTACAGGTGATGCCGGAATAGTCCATACCATCGGGGCAGCCCATGCCGCTGATCAGGCCGATGGCGTAGTCATCCACACCGAAGAAGCAGCCGGAGTCGATCTGCAGCACGCTGTCCAAAATGCTGACATTGTTAAGGGCCGCGCCGGAGGAAATGGTACCGGCAAGCAAGCCATAGCTGGTGCCGACCACACGCGTACCTGCCTGGATGGTGAAGGTGACATTTTCAAAAGTCAGGTCGCTGAGTCCGGCGGTTTCGGTCATGTAGCCGAAGAGCCCCGCGTTGACCTTGGAATTGTTGGTCTGGGCAAGCTCGATGTTGCGGAAGGTGTGGCCGTTGCCCTGAATGGTGCCGCTGAAATTGCCGTACATCAGAGAAGTGGGCCAAATTTCGCCCGCGAAATCCAAATCCGCGTGAATCACATAGCAGCCGCTGACGCTGGCATGATTCAGGAACTGCTCCACATTATAAATGTGGTACCACTCCCCTTCCGTCCAGTCCACATACAGCTTCATGGAGGCGTTTTCGGCGGTGCCGGTCTCGTAGTTGACCAGGCCGGGATGCTCCAGCGCCGGGGTGTCTACGCTCCGGCTGCCCTGGGCATCATAGTAGGCGCATTCGTATGTGAAGCCGGCCTTCCTGGGGAAATGATACATATCAATAGCGCCGGTTCCTTCGTTCCAGGCGGGCACCAGGATATCTCCCTCGGTCATGGGATTAAATGTGTAGCTTCCCAGATACTCATCCGTTCCCAGGGAGTAAAATTCGATTTCAAACAGAGGGATCCAAGCCGCGTAAAGGGTCAGCACAGGCTCCGCGGAGGTATAGGTTCCGGCCGGATCCACCGTCAACCGGTCGTTTTCAAAGTCCCAGCGTCCGCAATAGGTATATACCGTGTTTCCCTCCGCGTCGGTGCTTTCCGTGCGCTGGGTGTACCAGCCTGCCAGAAAATAACCGTTGTTATACGCGGCGAACGCATCGTTGCCCCGGTAGGCACTGTCCGGCGAAAGCAGGGCAATTTCGGCGTTGCCTTCACCGTTGGTCTTGATCTCGGACAAATTGTAGGAGTCCACAATCACCGATGTGTTGGTGGTGAAAATACCGCCGTTGGCATCGTATTTGACGCTGACGGTGTAATTTCCCCCATCGTTGAGCTCGTAGGGTGTCGCCTTCCCAGCGCAGCCGGTAACGAAGGTAAGGGCAGCCAACAGCAGGCACGCTGTCAGAATCTTTTTCATATTCCGATTCATTTTATCTTCCTTCAAAACAATGACTGATTTTCCGGCAAAGCCGCGGAAAGCGGCTTTGCCGGGTTTGCTTATTCTTCGGTCTTCTCTTCCGGCTCCGCTTCTTCCGCGATTTCTTCCCGAGACGAATCCTCAGAAGGGGTTTCTTCGGCAGGCGCATTCTCGGAGGAAGTCTCCTCGGAAACGGTCTCCCCGTCTTCGGACTTATCACCGCTCCTGCGTTTTCTGGTGAACCAAACCGCTGCTGCCGCGCCGCCTCCCAAGAGAACAGCCGCAACTGCCGCGATCATGGCGATCAGGCCGCCGTTGCCGGATTCCTTCTCCTCCTCAACAGCAGCAGGCTCCTCAACAGGCGTCAGGGCAATGATTCTCTGCTCAGCGGAAATCAGATCGGAATAGTTGGTGACCAGCGCCTGCTGCTCCATGGTCGCGATTTTGCCGTAGGCCGCGCGGGCGGCTTCCACCAGCGCCTTATCCTCATAGGCCACACGTCCGGGAATCGCCTGGATGGCGCGGATCGCCGCCAAAGTCACATCATCCGCGGCGGCGGGGCCGTCGATGGTCAGTTCAAAGTACTGACTCCAAATGAAGCTGTCGTAATACTGGCCGTTGACAGGGCGAACCATAGTGAGCTTACCCCGAACATAGCCAACATAGTCAACAAAGTTGGCGCCGTAGAACACATTGGAGTATAGTCCGTCGGTGGCGTTCCACATATAGTAGGGCAGCATTTCATTGCCCACGACCACCACTTCGTTGCCATCGTAATCGATGTAGGAGCCGAAGTCGCCGGTGCCGGGGATATGCTCCAGGCATTCATAGTAAACGGAGTCGAACTCCTCTTCCAGAATGGGGGCATCGTAGCTGCTGAAGATGACGGTGTGCAGGCTGCCGCAGCCATAGAATGCCTTATGGCCGATGGAGCGAACGCTGTAAGGCAGGGTGACCATCTGGATATCGCTGCCGGCGAAAGCCATGGAGGTAATCCGCACGGTGTCCTCAGCAACCCGGTAGTTGACGGGGTCAACACCCGCGTAGGTAATCAGCTCCAGACCGTTGACCGTCCGGCAATACAGAGAGCCATCGATGACGGAAACGGTGCCGCTGATATCATAGGTGTAAATGACGGTCTCGTGGTCAATGCCGTTGAAGCTGCTGATTTCGCTCCGGTGGAACGGCTCCACAGCGCACAGAGCGAAGGGGTTATCGCCCAGAGTCTCCAGACTTTCGCCCAGAGTGACGGTGAAGGGCGTCAGTTCCTCCTTCACGAAGACCAGGTCGCCAACGGAGACGGCGCTTTGCAGGTCAGCCTCGGTGACAGCGGTATAAGCGAAGGAGTAGCTGCCGATGTTTCTGGAAGCGCCCAGATTCTCCACGGAAACCAGAGCCGGGCAGTAGGAGAAGGAACCCTCGCCGATATCGGTTCCCTCAGGATTCAGCGTCACGGCGGCCAAACCATTACAGTAAAGGAAAGCATAATCGCCGACGCTCTGCGCCCCGGACAGGTCAACGGTAACCAGCGCCGCGTCTTCCATGAAGGCGTAGTCATGAACGGTCGTAATCCCGCTCAGGTCCATATTCTCCAAGGCGATACAGCCGGCAAAGGCGTACTGGGGAATCTCGGTGATGGAATCGTTCAGCTTCACATCCTTCAAATCACGGCAGTAGGCGAACGCGAACTCGCCGATGGCAGGAGCGCAGGCAATGTCAATGCTCTCCAGCGCGGCTCCATGGTAGTTGTAAATATAGTAGCCGTCGGAGTTGACCGCGGCGATGGACATACTGTCGTCCAGACACGCATAATAAACATCGCCGGAGAAGGCATAGTCGCCGATGGAAGCGGCCTTGCTCAGGTCGATCTCCTTTAGGCTTTCATTGTTATAGAAGGCCATATAGCCAATCTGGGCATTCTCTCCCAGAGTGACACGCTCCAGAGACGCGGCGCCGGCAAACGCGTTATCACCGATCACCGCGTTGTCGCCGATGGTCAGGCTGGTGAGCGCGGTGCCAAACTCATAGTAGAACAGCTTTTTGCCGCCCTGGGTGTAGCTTCCAAGAGTGAAGGAATTGTCCTTGCTGACAAAGAACGCATAGTCGCCCAGCGTGACATGATCGCCGATTACCACGGTCTCCAAGCTCATACATTCGCTGAACACGCCCTCGGCAATGGTCATATTGTCGGGGATCGTGACAGAGGTCAGGTGGGAGAACGCAAAGGCGTATTGTCCGATTTCCGTCTCGGCGGTAAAGTCGGGCATTTCGGTAATGGCAGTCTCAAAGAACGCATACTCACCGATGCTGGTCAGCTGACCCAGCTCCACGGAGGTCAGGCTCTCGGAGGAGCCAAAGCCGTAGGCCCCTACTGAGGTGACCTTGGGCAGATTCACGGATGTTATCTTGGTATTGTGGGAGAAAGCGCCGTCGGCAATCGCCGTCACGCTGCCGCTGCTGAGATTGCTCTCATCAAATGTATCCCGGAGGGTAGGGGCAACGGCCACCAGAGTAGTGCCGTCAGCGGACAGCACATGATCCGCAGTCTGCACCTTGAATGCCTGGTTGCCGGGCTTCACCTCGATGGAGGAAATATTGGAGCTGCGGAAGGCGAACTCCCCGATCTCATTCACATCGGGGCCGATGGTGACGCTCTCCAAAGACTTGCATTTGTAGAACATACCCTCCGGCAGAACAGAGGCGTTCACATAGAAGGATTTCAGCGCCTCACAGCCGGTAAACGCATAGGCGCCATACTTGACCTTCTCAGCGGTGATGGTCACATCGGACAGCTTCTTACAGCCGGCGAAGGCGTACTGAGCGATGGACAGCAGGCTGTCGGAGGTCACGACACCTTCCAAATCCACATTGCCCGCGAAGGCGTAGTTGGAAATGACGCAGGCCGCGCTCAGGTCGATGGTACCCTGCAGGTCGCAGTTTTCAAAGGCGTTCTGGTTGATGATCTGCAGATGATTCTCACCGCTGAAGGTGATCTTCTGCAGGGAAGTACAGTTGTAGAAAGCGCCATACTCGATGGACTGAAGCGTGGAGGGCAGAACCACTTCCTCCAGGGCGGTCAGGTTCGCAAAGGCGTAGGCGTTGATCTTTTCCACGCCCTCAGGAATCACCACCTTGGTGATGGTGGATTCACCGATGAACCACTGCTTGGAGGTCTCCGTATCATCGAAAGCCAGCTCCTCCTCGGTCTTCGCCACATAGTCGAAGTTGGAGAAAGCGAAGCTGCCGATCTCCGTCAGGGACAAATCCCCGGGGATCACCACCATACCGCCGTTGCCGTAATAGTGGGTCAGCGAGGCGCCGGTGGTGATGTAGGGATCCTTGACCTCTACGGAAACCGTCTCCGAATAGTAAGTGCTCCGGCCGTCCTGCATGACCTTAATGGTCACGGAGGCGTAGCCCTCCGCCACAGCGGTCACATTGCCGTAGGCGTCCACTTTCACAATGCTGTCATTGCTGGTCTCAAATTCCACCGTGGTATCATTGGGGAAGTAGGCATCCAGCGTATAATTCAGGAGGACGGATTCAGAGGGGTACATACACAGATTGTAGTTGCCCTCGAAGAAACGGGTATCGCCGGTATCGCCCAAATCCTTTTCGTCGCTGGCAATGACATAGTAAGCCTTGGTAGTCCGATAGCCGTTCAAGGTGAAAATGTCCGCCACGGGCTTATCGTAGCGCCTGTAGCCCTCGTCTCCCTCTCTGAGCACCGTGACCTTAAACGTCCGGCTCTCATTGGTCTGGGGATCGCGCACCTTGATTGTCACGGTGCCGGGGGCAACAGCAACAAGCTTGTTGTTCACGACCCGGACAACGCTGGGCTTGGAGGAGGTGTACTCCAGCAGCTCAGGCCACTGGGAATCGGGGTAAACCAGAGGCTCCAGGGAGTAGACCTCATTGGGGCTCAGGGTGATTCCATCCTCCATGCCGTCGAGATAGAAGTCCAGAAAATTATCCGGCAGTCCGATCTCGTAGGAAGCGTAGTTCAGGGCGTAGTCATAGCAGGTAAGCGCAAAGGAATTGGAATTGATGGCGTTCGCCTTGATCTCATAGATGTAATCGGTAAGCTCGAAGGTCACATAGGTCGTGCTGTTTCGCTGGGAGTAGATAGGGGTCATGTACTGCTCAAAGGCTTTCAGCTCCGGGGTCTCATTGTCGCTTTCGTCGGTGCCCATGCCAACATAGGCAAGCTGGGCACACATGGCGTAGTGGTTGTCATAGATGGCAACCTTTGCGTACAGGCGATTCTTGCTGAGGGTCTTGTCGTATTCCGAGTAGAACTCCACATCGGAAATAGTGGGAGCCTCAAAGTCCACCGTCAGGGGGAACTCATAGACATTCTTCTCGTTGGTTTCCAGGCCGCCATCGCCGTAGTCCAGATAGCCGACCAGCCGAACCGTGTACTGGGAGTTGTTCGCCAGATTGTAGTCCATGGTATCGAACTCAATCTCGATGTTGGCGGGATAGATGGAACCGCCGTCGCCGTAGGACTTGCGGATGTCATAGTCCACAGTCTCATAGACCACTTCCCCGGTGGCATCGTTGGTAATCGTAATCTCAATGCGCTGCGCGCTTCTGAGCATACCTGCCCAGACAAAACGCAGGGAATGGATGGTGCCTACCTGATTGGACAAGGCAATATAATCCTCATTGGCGGAAATGACCATATCCGCGGGATCCTGCAGGAAATAGTAAGACCCCAGGTAGCTGACATAGTCATCCATGACACCGCCTACGGGGCGGGTGGAATAGGCATCCGCCTTGAGCTTATCCTCCTCAGCGATGGCGTCATCCAGCTCGTCAGCGTTCGTTTCAAAGTAGGTCAGGTCGAACATCGGCGCCACAGTCCAGTCGCCATAGAAAGCCAGGTAAGGAACACTCAGGTCAATCCCGGTGCCGGAGGCAGCGGTCAGGGTCAGGAAGCCCTCCACATACATACCGTTGGCAAAGGAATCGTCCAGATACTTCTTGTCATCCTCACTCAGGGTGATGGTCACCTTCACATTTGCAGCGGTGTCGGCAGGAATGGAAATCTTGGTGCCCTTAAGCGTTCCGCCCTCCACGGAGGTAATATCCACCGCAGCACCCTTCAGGATGTAGGACTGCTCGGTGACGGTGGTTTCCCCCGCGTTGGTCAGGGTATCGCTGACACCCTCGGTCATGACATAGGCGCCAATGTCGTAAGTCAGTTCCTTATCGCCAAAGTTGGTGACGGTGAAGTTCAGCTCATAGATGCCGGTTTTCTCCGGATCATCGCCAAGCTCCAGCTTGGTCTTGTCCATGGCCTTGCCGTCTTTATCATAGGTAGTGATGTAGGCGGTGGTGCCGACGGCGTTTGTCAGGTTGGCAAGGCCGGCGCCCTGCTTTCTGACGGAAGCGGGCAGGCCGTTGGTGTTCAGCGCGATGTCCGCGGTGGACATCAGAAGCTTATTCACCATGGCGTTGACCGCCACATTGTCACCGGCAATATCCGGGAAATTCTCCACCACATACTGCCGCAGCAGCACCACGGCGCCAGCCAGATTGGGGCAGGCCATGGAGGTGCCGGACAGACGCTCATACCCGCCGCCGGTGACGGAGGAGAGAATCTTGCCGCCGTGGGCAGTAATTTCGGGCTTGATGTTCAGGCTGGGCGTGGGGCCCCAGGAGGAGAAATCGGACATAAACGGGCCGGAGGTCTGCTGACGGCTGATGGTCAGCGTGCCGCTGCCTGCTGCAGCCAGCATCTCGCCGTCGTCCTGAGAGATGGAGCAGACGGCAAGCGTCGCGTCGCCCACATTCATCTTGATATCGCCGGACACATTATTATAGATGATAATACCGGCTGCGCCCTGTTTCTGGGCGATAATGGCCTTTTCCTCAAAGGTATTGGAGCCGCGGCGCACCAGAGCGATCTTTCCGTTGACATCCAGTCCGGTGTAGTCAGCGGAGCGGCCCACGCCGGGAACCACCACATACTCGAGCTTCATGGAGTCTTTGTCACCCAGAATGGAATCGAAGAAATTGTTCTCCCGGGAGGCACCGTTATTGGACTCATCAAAATAGATGATGGTATCACCGTACAGGATGTAGGGGGTTTCCACGCCGTTGATGGAGGCAACGGAAAGCACGCCGTCATAAGTACCGGGGGAACCCACCGTGCCGGTGTCGGGGTTGGAGGTCAGGCCCAGGTTGCCGTTGGCATCGGAGCCGTAGGCGGAGGAGTAGCTGTTGGAGGCTGCCACCACCACGCTGATGCCCGCCGCCCGGATCCGGTCGTAAACACCATTCAAAATCTCCTCATCGGACTCCCGACTGAAGCCGCAGGCTGTACCCAGAGACATATTGATCACATCGACACCCAAGACCACGCAATCCTCCAGAGCCGTCAGAATCCAGGAGCTTCTGGCGGAGTCCATCACGTCGGAGAATATCTTCATGGAAACCAACTGAGCATTGGGCGCGACACCGGTAATCGTGTCGTCCTTGCCCACAATGACGCCGGAAACATGGGTGCCGTGGTTATTATGGGTGGAGTAGACATCGGGATCGTTGTCCGCATAGTCATAGCCGAAGGGAACCTTCTCATTGATGTACACATCGTCAACGCTCAGGCCTCCGGCCATCTTATATGCCTCGGTATCGCCGAGGGCCTTGGCAACCTCACTATAGGTCAGGCCCAAGTGATCGGAGGTAAAGTTGTCAACGGAAAAGGCGGAATGGTTGGAGTCAAGGCCCGTATCCAGAACCGCCACAACCATACCCGTGCCATCGTAGGGAACGTCCGCGCTGTTGAAGATACCTGTGTCATACACATTGACCACATTCTCCACCAGCTCGGTCTCCGCGCTCTTGTAGACCTCGCCCACAACAGCCCGTTCGCCGTCGCCCAGAGCCTTGCAGGTGGCCTCATAGTCGCCGGCCTTGATGAGAATCTCAAAACCGCTGAGCACCGTTGCGTAATCTCCGCCGGTGGTATAGGCAACACCCTTTTCATCCAGCGCGCTGAGGATCTCGGCCTTTCGGCTGCCGATCTGCGCCCGGATTTCAGCGGCTTCGCTGCTTGCCAACGCATATTCGGAGAAGCTCATGGTCTTGTCCGTCGCATCGTAGGCATCCATCAGGTTAATGACATCCAGCGTGATGATTACGGAGATTTCCTCATCATCGCGGATTTTGTCCGACAAACGGAACATCACCGAATTATCCAGATATTCCGTATAGCCGTCGGCAAGAGAATCATCCAGACGCTCAATATAGGAGGCCCGGTAATCTGATGCCTGAACCTGAGATACAGGGATCGCGCCAAGCAGAACCGCTGCCGCTACCAGCAGGGTCAGAAGACAGCGCAATCCCTTTACAAGAGAGTTCTTCTTCATGTGTCTATCGCCTTTCTCTTATGGTGTCAAAATTAACCCCATACATATTCCATTCTAGAATACCACTATTTGCCATAAAAAGCAAGATTTTTAGTGCTTTGGGTCAATAAAGTTCTGTAATTTTTTGTTTCCTCCCCATGGCGGACAGCTTGCGGTTTTTTGTATTTACATTCCGCCCGGAATGACATTTACATTCAAAAAATTCTATGGTATACTATAAAAAGACATGAAAACTGCGGAGGCGAATATATGACAGCGAAGCAATGTTCCCTGATCCGCCGCGTCTACGGCGTACTTCTCAGCATTTCCCTATTGGCTGCGGGCATCTGTCTCATGGCGGCCTGTATTGGCATCTACCAAACCGGCGACCATCCCTTTTCCCGTGAGGTGGTGGCAGCCGCTTTCCGGCCCATCGCCGCTCCGGTGTACCTGTGCCTTGGGCTCACGATTCTTGGCTTCCCCCTGAACCGGTGGCTGCCCAAGGAAGATCAGAAGCACAAAGCAGAAAAGCCCCAAGCCCTTGTCCTGCAGCGGCTCCACAGCAAAACCGATTTGAGTGAGTGTGATGAAGAGCTCCGCAGTGCTGTAGCCGCCCAGCAGAAAAGCCGTGCCCTGCACAGCGCAATCCGTACCGGGCTGTTGGTGCTCAGCGGGATTATCTTTCTTACCTATGTTCTGAGCGGCGACCGGTTCCGGCTGCCGGACATCAACGGCTCCATGCTCCATGCAATGGGTGTCCTGCTCCCCTGCCTGACCGTTACCTTTGCCTACGCGGTCTTCACCGCATTTTACAACCGCGCCAGCATTCAAAAAGAAATCGCGCTGATGAAGCAGGCAAATGCCGCGTCCCCCAGGAAACCGGAATCCCAGCCTGAAAAGAATGACAGCATTGGGCAGAAGCGGCGGAATCTGCTGCGCGGCGCAGTGTTTCTGGCGGCAGCGGTTCTGCTCATTTATGGCTTCTTCGCCGGGGGCGCTGCCGATGTGCTGACAAAGGCCATCAACATCTGCACCGAGTGCGTCGGTTTGGGGTGATACATATGGAGAAGGTAATCAAAAAGATAAAATGCTGGCTTCCCACCAAACGGAAGCTCATACAACTGTATTTTGCCCTGCTGTTCAATGCCAATCTGAAGGGCTTTGTCTCCGGAAACATCTACACCGGCGATTCCAAACAGTTCTGTGTTCCCGGAATCAACTGCTATTCCTGTCCCGGAGCCATCGGTGCCTGTCCTCTGGGCTCTCTGCAGGGCTCCTTCAGCGCCGACCATAGCACCATTTATTATGTGGGCGGCATCCTGCTGCTGTACTGCATTCTGTTCGGCAGAATGATCTGCGGCTGGCTGTGTCCCTTCGGCCTGATTCAGGAGCTGCTGTACAAAATCAAAACGCCCAAGCTGAAGAAGAGTCCCGTCACCCGGATTCTGTCTTACCTCAAATATGTGATCCTGATAGTGTTTGTGCTGATCATCCCCATCTGCTACGCGTTTAAGGACACGCCGCTTCCCGCATTCTGCAAATACATCTGCCCCGCCGGCACCATTGAGGGCGGTCTGCTGCTTCTGTCCAACAAGGTCAACGCCAGTTATTTCTCCATGCTGGGCCCCATCTTCACCTGGAAATTCCTGCTGATGGTCAGCATCGTGGTAGGCTGCGTCTTCATCTTCCGGCTGTTCTGCCGGTTTCTGTGCCCTCTGGGTGCCCTGTACGGCCTGTTCAACAAGGTTTCCCTCTTTGGCGTTACCGTGGAGCGGAGCAAATGCGTGGACTGCAATCTCTGCGTCAGCCATTGCAAGCTGGATATCCGGCGCGTTGGAGATCAGGAATGCGTTAGCTGCGGCGAATGTATCGAGGTCTGTCCCACCAAGGCCATCTCTTGGAAAGGGCCTAAAATCTTCCTGAAGGGCAATGACATCCCTGCAGGAAAGGAAGCCGCCGCCCCCACAGATAAAAGCAGAAAAATCCGGCTGATTATCCGCTCCGTCGTGGCCGTCGTGATGCTTGCCGTGCTGGTGGGCGCGTTCGTATACTACTGGAATGAGGATGTCCCCGCTCCGGTTGTAAACGCGGATTACGGCACCGAGGTTGGCGACCTGTGCTTTGGTTACGATTTGGAGATTCTGGGCGGAAACGGCGCCACCGGGGAAACCATTGACCCCACCCGAACCGGAAAGCTCACCATCATCAATTTCTGGGGCACTTGGTGCACGCCCTGTGTCAATGAGCTGCCCTATTTCCACCGGATCGCATCGGAGTACGCCGACTCCGTTACTGTCATAGCCATCCACTCCGCCCTGTCCGTTGAGACCGCGCCGGAGTATGTCGGCAAGTATTATCCTGATTCCCCCATTGTTTTCGCTATGGATTACCCTCTGGATGAAACCGGATATACCGGCGGCTATTACACCACTCTGGGTGGCCGGGGCACCTGGCCATATACCGTAGTCTTGGATGAAAACGGCGTAATTCTGGCGGTCTATGTCAAATCCCTGGAATATGAGACGCTGAAGGAAGTCGTAGAGCATCATCTGGGGAATTAACCGCATAATCGAGTAGGAGGGGCATTTAGCCCCGTCCTCTCACACCACCGTGCGTACG
>JBJDYH010000265.1:0-8431 GCA_051867135.1 Faecousia sp.
TCCGCAGAAAACAAGGTGCGGCGGTACGGAACGGCACATGGGCCGTTCCCTACGGTTTTGTCCAACACCCACCGCTAAATTCCAATTTATCAAGCCGATAATAAAAACCGATATGCCTATTGTAAAATAGCCTCAAATTGGGAAAAATAAGGCTTCCGGGTACTGTTATTTTCATTTTTCCTCTTGCTTTTTGGGAAAAAGGCTGTATATTGTATCTCTGAATGTAATGAAGGAGTCGTCTGCTATGGATATGCAGGAAGCAAGAAATGAATACGCAGCCGCCCTGAAATGCGGCCTGAGGGAAGCCAAGGAGTGCGCCGCTCAGGGAAAATCTCCCTATCCGGCGGTGCTGGAGGATTTGATTGACAGCACCTACCCTGTGGTGGATGTAGGGCTGGTGGAAATTCCCTCCCAAAGAATTGTGGGTACAAAATCCGCCGCCCGGGCCGTTTCCTTTTCCCCCGGCTTTTACCCGGTGATGGAGCCAACCACCGAATTTGCCGCCAAGTGGGTCAGCCTTTGCGCCGCCCATCTGGAGGAGGGCATCCGGGAGAGCGTGGTGTGCTACGAATATCTGGGGGATTTTTATGTGCTGGAGGGCAACAAGCGGGTAAGCGTGTTGAAGCACTTCGGCGCGCCCCGGATCACCGGGCAGGTGCACCGGGTCATGCCGCCTGTGAGCGAAGACAAGCGGGTCAAGGCCTACTACGAATTTCTGGACTTTTACCGAAGCAGCGGTATCTATACCCTGCAATTCCGCCGCCCCGGTGACTATGCCCGGCTGCTGGCAGCTCTGGGCAAGGCCCCGGGGGAAGCTTGGGACGAGCAGGAAAAGCGCACCTTTGATGCCTATTACCACTATTTTCAAGAGGCTTTTCAATCCCTGAAGCCCCTTCCCGGCAGCACCCTGCCGGAGGAAGCGCTGCTGCTGTGGCTGGAGGTTCACCCCTATGGGGATTTGGGCACGATGTCCGCCGCCCAGCTCAAAAAGAGCCTCAGCGACCTCTGGCCCGATGTGGTTACCAGCACCTTGGAAACGCAGGTGCAGGTGCAGACCCAGCCGGAAGCCAAGCCGGGCATTCTCAGCCGGATCATCTCTCCCGCCCCGGAAAAAATCCATGTGGCCTTTGTGCACCAGTTGGATACCTCTACCAGCCCTTGGGCGCTCGGTCACGAAGAGGGCCGAAAGTATTTGGAGCAAAAACTGGGTGACCGGGTGGAGTGCCGCAGCTATTTTGGGGCGAATAACTATGAATTGGCCCTGTCTGCTTTGGAGCAGGCGGTTCAGGAGGGCGCGCAGCTTGTATTTACCACAGCTCCCCGGCTGATTCGCGCCACCCTGAAAATGGCGGTCAAGTACCCCAAGGTGTGGTTTCTCAACTGCTCGGTGGATCAGCCCTATTCCAGCCTGCGCACCTACTACGGCCGCATTTATGAGGCCAAATTTATCACCGGAGCCATCGCCGGCGCCATGGCGGAAAACAACCGCATCGGCTACATCGGCTCCAACCCCATTCTGGGGGTGACGGCCTCCATCAACGCCTTCGCCTTGGGCGCTCAGCTTACCAACCCCCGGGCGCAAATCGATTTGCGGTGGAGCTGCTGCCCGGGAAAGCCGCTGGATGACTTCTTTCTCGATGGTATCCGGGTGGTAAGCAACCGGGATGTGCCTGCCGCGGACAAAAGCTATCTGGAATTTTGCAACTACGGCACCTATCAAATCAGCGACGGCGGCGGCTTGACCCCTCTGGCCTCTCCGGTGTGGATGTGGGGCAAGTTCTATGAGTACGCCGCCAACGCGGTGCTGACCGGGGCTTGGAAAACGGATAAGCAGAACCCCAAGGCTGTGAACTACTGGCTGGGTATGGACTCCGGGGTCATCGATATTGAGCTGTCCGACCGCCTCCCCGAGGGCATCCGTTCTCTGGCGGAGCAGCTTCGGCAGGCGTTGCGCGGCAAAACCATAGACCCCTTCCTTCGGAAAATCGTGGCGCAGGACGGCAGCGTGAAAAACGACGGTACGCAAACCTTCTCTCCGGAAACCCTGCTGAAAATGGACTGGCTTTGCGACAATGTTTGCGGCAGGATCCCCGCCTTTGACGAGCTTTTGCCCCAATCCCAGCCCTTGGTGCGCAAGCTGGGCATCTATCGGGATCAAATCCCTGCCCAGAGGGAGGATGACCAATGAAAATCCTCACCGTTTCCGACAAGGAGTGCCTTGCCCTGTGGGATTACTACCAGCCGGGGCGGCTGTCCGGCTATGACCTGATTCTCGCCTGCGGAGACCTGAAAGCCGAATATTTGTCCTTTTTGGTGACTATGGCCCGCTGCCCGGTGCTGTATATCCACGGCAACCACGACGGCGGCTACGAAACCGCGCCCCCGGAGGGCTGCGACGATATTGACGGCCACTTTGTCACCTACAACGGCCTGCGGATCATGGGGCTTGGGGGCTGCCGCCGCTACCGCCCCGGCCCCCACCAATATACCGAGAGGCAGATGCGCCGCCATATTTGGAAGCTGAAGCGGCAAATCAAGCGCCATAAGGGTGTGGATATTGTGGTGACCCATGCGCCCCCTCTGGGGCTGGGGGACAGCGACAGCCCCACCCACCGGGGCTTTGCCGCTCTGCGGGAGCTGATTGACACATACCGGCCCCAGTATTTGGTGCACGGCCATGTCCATATGAATTACGGCCTGCGAAACCCCCGGCAGATTGCGTACAACGGCACCACCATCGTCAACGCCTACGAGCGCCATGTTCTGGTGCTGCCGGACAGGCCCGTAGACGAAGCCCAGCGCGGTCAGGTTATCTATAAAACCCATCGCAAAGAAGAATAAAAAGCCCGGGGCCGCGTGTGCATAGCACTCTGTAGGGGCGAGCAATGCTTGTCCGCTTACCGCACCCCTGTAGGGGCCGGTCTTGACCGGCCCGCAGCGTGTCGATAAACCCGGCAAATCGGAATTGTAGGGGGCGATTGAGAACATCGCCCCGCAGTAAAAGCTCCCGTATTATTGATAGATTTGGGCAAATTCGTAACATTTTACAAAGGGCCGATGAGGACATCGGCCCCTACAACCACCTTTTTCGACAATCTGGGGGGGCGGTCTTGCCCGTTTGCTGCGGTGGTGGATTTTGGGTTTCGGTCAGGTCAAGACCTGACCCTACAGTCCAACGAAAACCGCCACCGCATGATAGCAGAATGCAGGGCGCTGCCTACAAAAATGCATATTTTTTCCCGGTGGGCAGCTATGTGCTGCCCACCGGGATTTTCTGGTTCTTGCCGTATTATAGGATTACTCTCAGGATAAACCAATCGTCCTTCACCGAGAACTGGCAGTTGCCGTTCAGCTTTTCTGTGACATAGCGGATACTCTGCGTACCAAAGCCGTGGCCTGCTTTCCTGCTGCGGGGTATCCCGTCCGTAAGCACCGGCTGCCCGGCAAAGGTGTTTTTCAGGGAAAGCAGCAGTTTGCCATCGTCCATTCGCAAATGAAGTATAATATGCCGCTTTTCCGTTTCCAGCGGAAGTACAGCATGAATCGCGTTTTCCAGCGCATTGGACAGGATAGAGGTGAGGTCCACATCCGAAACGGGAAGCTGCTCCGGGATACAAATGGATGGCTGAAAATCGATCCGGTTTTCTTCCATCACATTTTCGTAGGATGAAAGGATCATATTCACGATCTCATTTTTGCAGTATTTATGCATGGCGGTTTTGTCCACATAGGAAATGATCCCGCTGATGTACTCCTTTGCCTTGTCACATTCGCCGTTATCCATATAAGCGGAAATGGTGGTGAGAAAATGGCGCATATCATGGCGCAGAAGGGAAACGGCATAGGCGGAACGCTTTTGGGCTTCAATTTCCTTTTGGGATTGTACCTGCTGCATTTCCAGAAGACGGCGGCGCTCCTGCGCCTCGCGTTTTTCCTCGTATTGCTTGAAATATACCAGCAAAAACAGAAGATAAGCGATACAAAGGGCAAAACCGAGAAATTCGGAAACCACTTTTCTGCCGGAATAAATCAGCTCGGTGTAAACACCCGTTGCATAGTCAAAAAAGTAATAGGTAAAGGGCAAAATCCCGAAAATCAGCAATGCCTCCGGCGGCTTTTGTATCAACTGTGCGGCGGCGTTGGATACATATCGGATCAGCACGGCAAAAACAACAATGGTTGTAACAATGCGAACGCTGTAATACACCCATTCCAGCCCCGTGATACTAAGCATTGCAAGCCCTGCCCATTTGCTGATTTGACAGCAAAGATACGCAGTCAGTACCGAAAGGGTGGAACGAAGTGCTGTGTATCGGTAAAACAATGTGAGAAAAAGAATCAGCGGCAGATGCACAATCAGCGGATATGCCCGTGTGGTAAAATCCTCTCCGAAGAAAACAAAGCAGAGAGCGGAAACCCCACCGACAGCGGAGAAAAACGCGAACAGGATGCCGATATTTTTGCGGCTCATCCCGATACCGAGAAAGGCGGCGGACAGATACACGCCGAAGAGCAGCGTAACCGCGTGATGCAAAATGATTAAGACGCTGGTAAACATAGGGGTTTCCTTTCCTGAATCTCTGATGCTTTTCATCAGCAGTTCCATAAATTGGAATTTAGCGGTGGATGAAACGACACATGGTTTTTTATATCGTAGGGGCGAGCATTGCTCGTCCGAAAGCCCAAATCCACCACCGTACCAAACGGGCGGGTCAAGACCCGCCCCTACAAGGAGACGCACCCCTGTAGGGGCCGGTCTTGACCGGCCCGAAACCTAAAACCCACCACCGCAGTAAACCGGGTGCGTTTGCCCTCTCAGTCAGCATAGCTGACAGCACCGGAATTATGGTATGATTGCCACCGGCAATCATTAGGATTTGGATTCGCTGCGCGACGCACCGCCCAGAGTGGGAGCCGGACGAGCAATGCTCGCCCCTACAAATTGCGCGTTAAATTCCAATTTATCATTTTGCCGGGAAAAGTCAATCCGCATTGTCTCTGAAAAGAAGCGCAAAGTAGGCTTCTTTGAACGCTTTACCATAACCTCTGGCAATGGGAATGCTGCGCCCGGATTTTGTAATGATCTCGGTCATGCTGAAATGGTCTACATTGGGCATATAGACAAGATAGCTGCGATGGCATTTGAAAAAGCCGTCGTTTTCGGAAATCCTGTCCTCCAGAGCGTGCAGCGGCTGAACCGCCTCCACAATTTTCCCTGTCCGAAGATAAAAAACCACCTTTTTGTTTTGTGCTTCCGCATATTCGATATCGTGAAAATACAGCTTCTGATATCCGAAAGGGGTTTTCAGAAGGATATTTTTCCGTTCCTTCTCAAAGTCACGGCTGCATTCGTCCAGGGTTTCCTTTATTTTTTCGTAAGTGACGGGCTTGAGCAGATACCCCCGGGCTTTTACCTCGTAGGATTCCAAAGCAAATTCCGGGGAGGAGGTCAGGAAAATGATTTTCACCGCATTGTCGCTGCGGCGCAGCTCTTTCGCGGTATCGATGCCGTTTTGCAGCGGCATGATAATATCCAGAAAAATAATATCCATGTGGGCAACGGCATTTTGCGCCAGCAATGCGTCGCCGTTATCAAAGCGGTATATTTCAACCGGGATTCCCCTTTGCTCCGACCATCTTTCAACCATATCGACGGCTCGCTGCAAAAATTCCGGACTGTCATCACATACGGCAATTCTAATCATAAAATCCCTCCACAATTACCCATTTATATTTAACTTCATTTTCGTGTTTTTTTCAACCGTCCGATTTTGCGTTTCACACTCAAAAAACTACATTTCGCACCGAAGGCGGTTTTTCACCCATAAATATAGTATACTGGACATATCTAAGTTCGTAAATAAAAAAAACCGAAAGGAGAAAAATTCAATGAAGAAAAGTATGATAGGGTTTTTGAGTGTAATAATTTGTCTGTGTATGGTCTGTGCGATATGCCCTGTCACATCCCACGCCGAGGAAGCAACATACGGCCTGTGGGTTGGCGGCGTGGAGGTAACCGGGGAAAATCAGGACAATATTACAGGGCCCGGCATCATCCCAGGGGAGGGCGGCAAAGCATCTTATGACCCGGCCTCAAAAACGCTGACATTGAATAATGTTGATATTGTCGGCGGCCATAGTTTTGCAAATGCCAGGGGAACAGATTCCGCAGGAATCTACTATACCGGTAATGATTTCTATGAAAGCCTGAAAATCAATTTGATCGGAACCAATTCTATCTGCGGCACTTTGGGAACCGATGATATAAGCAGTTACGGTATCTTTAATGATAGTTTCTGGTGGAAACCAACGTTTACCGGCAACGGCAGTTTAACCATACAATCCGGGGACACAGATACTTCTTCGGGTTTTAATTGTTGGTCTGTTGGAATATACTCCTCAAATAGTATCATCGTGGGAGCCGATTGCACAATTACCGCAACTTCCGGAACGGCTAATATATCTGCGGCGATCTACACTAAAGCTTCGGAATTGAAAGCAACCGATTCCAAGGTTACAGCCGGCGCTTCTGCCGACTCTGCCGCCGAGGTGGATATTACAAGCGCTGATTTCCGTTCCAGTGAATACAAATATATGAAAATCGAGCCGTTGCCCAAACAATCTGTTACAGAAATCCATGTAACCGGCGTAACGGCTCCGGTGATCGGTCAAGCTCCTGATTTTTCAACACCGTCCTTTATTTCCACGCCTGAAAACGCGGTAACCGCCGAAGATAATACAAATTACCGTTGGCTGAAAATTTCAAAAGACAGCTACACCGGAACCTCCGATGATGTCTGGACTCCGATGACATCCGCCGATAAATTCGAAGCAGATTATTACTATCGTTACAGCGTGGAATTTAGAGCAAAGGCCGGATATGAAATCCCTGCAAATGTAACGGGAACAATGAACGGCAATTCCTGTACCGTTCTTGCTGCCAGCGAGAGTTATCCCGTTATGCTGAAAACCGTGTTCGGGCCGCTGGTTGCTGAACATACCCACAGCATGACCGCAGTTGATGCGAACCCTGCCACCTGCACCGAGGACGGCAATACGGCATACTATGTATGCTCCGGCTGCGGCAAATGGTATGCGGATGCCAGCGGAAAAACCGAAATTACCGATCATGGCAGCGTTATCATCGGGCATCTGGGTCACGACTGGGCAGATGCCACCTGCACCGCTCCCAAAACCTGCCAGCGGGAAGGCTGCGGCGTGACCGAAGGCAAGGCGCTGGAGCACTCCGGCGGCGAGGCCACCTGTAAGGACAAGGCTGTTTGCTCCGTCTGCGGCGCTGCCTACGGCGAAGTGAATGCTTCCAATCACAAGCACACCGAGGTTCGTAGCGCCAAGGAAGCCACCTGCCGCGAAGCGGGCTACACCGGCGATACATGGTGCCTGGACTGCAGCGAAATGATTGCGCAGGGCAAGGCTGTTGAAATCCTCGCCCACGAGCTTGTTCTTGTGGAGGCGAAAGAAGCTACCGCGGCGCAAGAGGGCAATATCGAATACTATTCCTGCGGAAATTGCGGGAAAGATTATTATGATGAAGCCGGTACCAGGGAAATCGCCACCAAAGAAGCTGTCGTCATTAAAAAACTTGCTCCGAGAATCATCGAAGGCAACAACGCGAAGATTGATAAATCCTCCAATAAGCCTGTTTCCTTCCGCTCCGATGCCGCCTTTGTGGACTTTATTCGCGTTGAGGTTGACGGCACAGCGCTGGTCAAAGACAGGGACTATACATT
Source organism: Faecousia sp. (assembly GCA_051867135.1). GTDB lineage: Bacteria > Bacillota > Clostridia > Oscillospirales > Oscillospiraceae > Faecousia. The sequence goes on from JBJDYH010000265.1 coordinate 7,752, forward strand.
GAAAGAGGGCAGCATTCTTGCCTCGCTGACTCCGGGCTTTGTAGCCGCCCTCACAGAAGGGGAGCATACTTTGGGCATCGTATCCGTAAGCGGCACGGCAGTTACCGGCTTTACGGTAACGGTTGGTGCGGATCCTGAATCTCCCGCAACCGGGGATAACAGCAATTTTGTTCTCTGGAGCTTTATGGCTGTTGTTTCTCTCACGGCTCTCTGCGCAGCCGGTTTCCTGTCTAAGGAAAAGAAAGTAAGATAAAAATTACGAAACGGTGGCAACGGGAATCCCCGCTGCCACCGTTTGTCCTTCTGCGAACCCCCACCGGGGAATCTGTCGCTTTTCCTGTAGGGCGCATAGCTGCTCCCGCCGTGTCCAGCGAAAACCACCGCCGCATGGCGGGCGGGTCAAGACCCGCCCCTACAAAGGGGCTGTGCGTGCCTAGCGCCATTGTAGGGTCAGGTCTTGACCTGACCGAAACCCAAAATCCATCACCGCACTTTTAGCGGACGAGCAATGCTCGCCCCTACATCCCCGATGATATCAAATACCGATGAGAACTACCACACCTTGATGTAGGGCGGGGGGCTTGCTCCCGCCGTGTCCAGCGAAAACCACCGCCGCATGATAAGCGGGGCTGTAAAAAAAGTCCCCAGTAAAAAGCAGGCTGTACCGAAGGGTGCAGCCT
>JBJDYH010000266.1:0-8426 GCA_051867135.1 Faecousia sp.
TGCAGTACACCTCCGGCACCACCGGCTTCCCCAAGGGCGTTATGCTGACCCACCGGAATATCGTGAACAACGGCAAAATCATCGGTGACCGCATGGATATGTCCACCGCTGACCGCATGATGATTCAGGTTCCCATGTTCCATTGCTTCGGCATGGTGCTTTCCATGACCAACATGATGACCCACGGCGGCACCATGTGCCCCATGCCCTATTTCTCCCCCAAGTCCAGTCTGGCCTGTATCCATAATGAAGCCATTACCGCCTTTAACGGCGTGCCTACCATGTTTATCGCCATGTTCGGCCACAGCGATTTTGCAAAAACCGACTTTTCCCATATGCGTACCGGCATTATGGCGGGCGCGAACTGCCCCCCGGATTTGATGCGCCGGGCGGCCGACGAAATGAATATGCGGGAGATCCTCTCCGTCTACGGTCAGACGGAAGCAAGCCCCGGCTGTACCATGGGCGAAGTGAACGAAGACCTGTGGCACCGGGTAGAGACTGTGGGCAGCGCTTTCCCCGGAGTCGAGTGCAAAATCATCGACCCGGAGACCGGCGCAGACCTGCCCGACGGTCAGAACGGCGAGTTCGTGGCCCGGGGCTACAATATTATGAAGGGCTACTACAAGATGCCCAAGGCCACCGCCTCCACCATTGATGCCGACGGCTGGCTCCATTCCGGCGATATCGCCTGCCGCACCAGCGACGGCTACTATAAGATTACAGGCCGGTTGAAGGACATGATCATCCGCGGCGGTGAAAACCTGTACCCCAGAGAAATTGAGGAATTCTACCTGACCCACCCCAAGGTACGGGATGTGCAGGTGGTGGGCGTGAAGGACGAGCGCTACGGCGAGGAAGCCTGCGCCTGGATCATCCTGAAAAAGGGCGAGGAGTCTACTGTGGAAGAAATGCTGGACTACGGCATGGCCCACATGGCAAAGCACAAAGTCCCCCGCTATATTCTGTTCGTGAAGGACTTCCCCATGAACGCCGCCGGTAAAATCCAGAAGTACAAGATGAAAGACCAGTCCGAGGAGATGTTGGGCTTGCGGTAAAGCCCAGCCTTCCCAAAATAAGTTTTTGGGAAATGTGCTCATAGCCTCTGTAGGGGGCGATGCCCACATCGCCCCGCAGGAACCAGAGCATTGTTCCTGTAAAACAGCGGTGCTCCGAGCCGCATTTGAAAGGGCCGATGTGGGCATCGGCCCCTACAAATTGTGTGCTTACTTTCCATTTATCGAGAAGCTGAATAAGACCGATATGCATATTTTGGAAAAAGTGACCAAAAACTCTCTTTTGCTTCTTGACAAGTTGCCGAATAGGTGCTACAATTTGGATAATTTCATAGAAAAAGCTATGACGAAGACGGATTCAGCAAGAGCGTTTCCCAGAGAGCCGGGGATGGTGGGAGCCCGGCAAACAGCGGCTGGTAATCCCATCCCTTCCGAGCCGGAAGCTTGAAAACCCTCCCTTGGGAACAGGGCGGGGCAACTAGGGCTTCCCGTGATTGCTGCGTAAAGGCATAGGGCTTGTTGGAGCCTGAAGTGGTGCGTTAATTTGCACAATTTGAGTGGTACCGCGGGTATATTCATACTCGTCTCAAAGAAATTTGAGACGAGTATTTTTTTATTGTCTGAAAGGAGCGAACCAAATGAAACCAAACTCTACTATGCTGCAGCTCTCCGAGATTGGAGCGCGAATCCGTGAAATGCGGGAAATCATGGGCTGGTCTGAAGCCGAAATGGCGGAAAAGACCGATGTCAGCGAGGAAAGCTACCGAATTTACGAAAGCGGCACCATTGATATTCCCTTTAGCTTTATTCATAAATGCGCGGCAGCCTTTGATGTGGAAATGATGGAGCTGTTGGAGGGCCGCAGCGCCCACCTGTCCAGCTATACCATTACCCGCAAGGGCGGCGGACAGAAAACCGCCGAGGAAGACGGCATTGACATCCGCAACCTCGCCCCCAAATTCCGGGACAAGATTGCCGAGCCTTACTTTGTTCGCTACGCCTATGACCCTACCCAGCAGAATAAGCCCATCCACTTGGCTACCCACTCCGGTCAGGAATTTGACTATGTGCTCAGCGGCCGTCTGAAGGTGCAAATCGGCAGCCATATCGAGTTCCTTGGGGAAGGCGACAGCATTTACTACGATTCCTCCACTCCCCACGGCATGATTGCCGTAGACGGTGCGGAATGTGTATTCTGCGCCATCGTCCTCCCCGGCGAAAAGACTCAGGAGGCCGAGGTGCGCAACAGCATTGTTGCCGCCAAGCAGTCCGCCCCTCTGGTATGCGAAAAGTTCCTTACCTGCCACGAGGACGAAAACGGCGCGCTGCAGCATATCGACTTCCACGACACCGAAAACTTCAACTTCGGCTTTGACATTGTGGACAAAATCGCGGAAAAGTACCCGGACAAGCTGGCTATGCTCCATGTGGACAAGCACAAGGTTGAGCGCCGCTTTACCTTCCGGGATATCAAGCAATATTCCAGCCAATGCGCCAACTACTTTACCTCTCTTGGCATCAAGAAGGGCGACCGGGTCATGCTGGTGCTCAAGCGCCACTACCAGTTCTGGTTTGCCATGATTGCTCTGCACAAGCTGGGCGCCATCGCCATTCCCGCCACCAATCAGCTCAAGGAGCACGACTTTGTGTACCGCTATGAGGCCGCCGGTGTCAGCGCCATTGTCTGCACCAGCGACGGCAACACCGCCGACATTGCTGCCGCCGCCGCCGAAAAATACGGCAAGCCCCTGACCAAAATCATCGTTGGCGAGCCTAAGGAGGGCTGGCGGGACTTTAACAGCGAGTTCAAGCTCTTCTCCCGGAAGTACGAGCGTCCGGAAGGCCAGCTTGGCGGCGAGGAAACCGCCCTCATGTTCTTTACCTCCGGCACCACCGGCAACCCCAAGATGGCTGCCCACAAGCATACCTACGCTCTGGGCCATTTTGTCACCGCAAAATACTGGCATTGCTGCCAGCGGGACGGCCTGCACTTTACCATCTCCGAAACCGGCTGGGGCAAGTCCCTTTGGGGCAAGCTCTACGGCCAATGGCTCTGCGAGGGCGCTGTATTCGTCTATGACTTTGACAAGTTTGACGAAAACGACATTCTCCCCATGTTCGCAAAATACAACATCACCACCTTCTGCGCGCCGCCTACCATGCTGCGGCTGCTGATTCGGGGCGATTTGAGCAAATATGACCTTTCTTCCATCCAGCACATGACCACCGCCGGAGAAGCCCTGAACCCGGAGGTATTCCGCCTCTTTGAAAAGGCTACCGGCCTGCAGATCATGGAGGGCTTCGGTCAGACCGAAACCACTCTGATCATCGGCAATCTGGTGGGTACTGTCCCCAAGGTTGGCTCCATGGGCAAGGCAAGCCCTCAGTACCATGTGGACATTGTAGACCCCGACGGCAACTCCGTTGCCCCCGGCGAAGTGGGCGAGATTGTTGTCCGCACCCACGATGGCTGCCCCGCGGGTCTGTTCCAGCAGTATTACCGGGATCCGGAAAAGACGGAGGATGTGTGGCACGACGGAATGTACCATACCTGCGATACCGCATGGCGGGATGAGGACGGCTACTTCTGGTATGTAGGCCGGGTGGACGATGTGATCAAGTCCAGCGGCTACCGCATCGGGCCGTTTGAGATTGAAAGCGTCATCATGGAGCTGCCCTATGTGGTGGAATGCGGCGTGTCCGCGGCTCCCGACCCCATCCGCGGCCAAATCGTCAAGGCCAGCATCGTGCTCACCAAGGGCACGGAGGGTACGCCGGAGCTTGCCAAGGAAATTCAGGAGTATGTGAAGAAAAACACCGCTCCCTACAAGTATCCCCGCCTTGTTGTGTTCCGGGACGAGCTTCCCAAGACCATCAGCGGCAAAATTCAGCGAAACAAGCTGTAAACGGGGTATCTGTCCTCGCCGGAAGCGCATTTGTTTTGGTGAAAATTACAGAATTGTATTGACAGATTTTATGCAAGTGTGATATAATCTTGCGTATAAAGGCATTGACGAAGAGGGCAGAGGTTACTTTTCGTTCCAGAGAGGCGGCGTTTGGTGTAAGCCGCTGCGAAAAATCCCCTTGCTGTCGCTTCTGAGCCGGAAGGAAGATGGGAGCGTTTCCCGGTAGACCCTTCCCGTAGCTGCCGCGTAAAGGCAAATGAGTGGTGCGTATCTGTTCGCGCAATTTGAGTGGTACCGCGGGTTTACAGGCTCGTCTCAAAGATTTCTGCTTTGAGACGAGCCTTTTTGCTTTCTCAAAGACTAAGAGGAGGTTTTCCCCATGCCAAATACATTGGAAATTAAATTGCAGGAAATGGCCCAGCGTATTCGCACCCTGCGGGAGATCGTTGGCTTTTCTGTAGAGGAAATGGCGGCAAAAACCGGCGTTTCCGTAGAGGAGTATATCGCCTGCGAAAGCGGCAGGAGCGATTTGAACTTTGCTTTTCTGTACCGCTGCGCGCAGGCGCTGGATGTGGATGTTACCGATATTATTGAGGGTACTTCCCCCCGTCTGGCAGGCTATACCGTTACCCGCAAGGGCGGCGGCCAGCAAATTCAGAAAGCCCACGGTATGACCTACTACAACATGGCAGCCGCTTTCAAAAACCGTATCGCGGAGCCTTTGTTCGTGCTCAGCCAGTATGACCCCATGGCCCAGACAAGGCCCATCGAGCTTACCAGCCACGACGGTCAGGAATGTGATGTGGTCATGCGGGGCAAGCTGAAGGTGCAGGTAGGCAGCCATATTGAAATTCTGAACGCCGGCGACAGCATCTACTACGATTCCTCCATCCCCCACGGCATGATTGCCGTAGACGGGCAGGATTGCGAGTTCTACGCCTTTGTCCTAAACCCCAACAGCGAGCCTATGAGCAAAATCGTCCATGCGGAGCAGGATGTTACCTTTGCTCCTGTGCGCAAGAAGGACGATAAGCATATCTACCGGGTTTGGGAGGATTACTGCATCCCCACGGAGGACGAAAACGGCGTGCTGACAGCCATTTCCTTCAAAAATCAGGATACCTTCAACTTTGCCTTTGATGTCATCGACCGGCTGGGCCGGGAAAAGCCGGAAAAGACCGCCATGGTGCATATTTCCAAGGACGGTACGGAGCGCCGCTTTACCTTTAAGGATATGAAGCAGCACTCCGCCCAGGCCGCCAACTATTTTAAGAGCCTTGGCATCCAAAAGGGCGACAAGGTCATGCTGATCCTCAAGCGGCACTACCAGTTCTGGATCGCCATGCTGGGTCTGCACAAGCTGGGCGCTGTGGCCATTCCCGCCACCAACCAGCTCAAAGAGCATGATATGACCTACCGCCTGAACAAGGCCCATGTAAAGATGGTTATTTGCACCGCCGACGATAATGTGCCTTCCGAAATGGACAAGGCGGTTTTGAACGCGGAAATTCAGCCCATCAAGCTGATTGTGAACGGCCACCGGGAGGGCTGGCGGAATTTCGACGAGGAATACTGCCTGTTTACCCGCAAGCTCCATCGGCCCGAGGACGCTCCCTGCGGAGACGATTTGATGCTGATGTACTTCACCTCCGGCACTACCGGCAATCCCAAGCTGGCCATGCATAACTACCGCTACCCCTTGGGTCACTTCATTACCGCCAAATACTGGCATTGCGTCAACCCCGAGGGTCTGCATCTTACCATTGCGGACTCCGGCTGGGCAAAGTGCGCCTGGGGCAAGCTGTACGGGCAATGGCTCTGCGAGGCAGGTCTGTTCGTCTACGACTTTGACCGCTTCGATGCCAACGATATCCTGCCCATGTTCGCAAAATACAACATTACCACCTTCTGCGCGCCCCCTACCATCCTGCGCATGATGATCAAGCAGGACCTGAGCCGCTTTGACCTCAGCTCCATCGAGCACATGACCACCGCCGGTGAGGCCCTGAACCCGGAGGTCTTCCGTCAGTTTGAAAAGGCCACCGGCCTGCAAATTATGGAGGGCTTCGGTCAGAGCGAAACCACCGTAGCCCTTGCCAATCTGGCAGGCACCAAATCCCGCCTTGGCTCTATGGGCAAGCCCGTTCCCCTGTATGACATTCATCTGGTGGACGGCGATGGCAAGGATGTGGGCGTTGGCGAGGTTGGCGAAATCGTGTTCAACATCAAAAACGGTTTGCCCTGCGGCCTGACCACCGGCTACTTTGAGGACGAGGAAAAGACCGCCGAATGCTACGCCGGAGGCTACTACCACACCGGCGACACCGCATGGCGGGACGAGGACGGCTACTTCTGGTATGTGGGCCGGGTGGACGATGTGATCAAGTCCAGCGGCTACCGCATCGGGCCCTTTGAAATTGAAAATGTGATTATGGAGCTTCCCTATGTTCTGGAATGCGGCGTTTCCGCCATGCCGGACGAGGTTCGCGGTCAGGTGGTCAAGGCCAGCATTGTGCTGGTAAAGGGCACCGAGGGAACCCCGGAACTGGCAAAGGAAATCCAGGACTATGTGAAGAAGCATACCGCGCCTTATAAATATCCCCGTGTGGTGGTATTCCGGGACGAGCTTCCCAAGACCGCCAGCGGTAAGATTCAGAGAAACAAGCTGTAAGCTCCATTCCAGAGCTGCCTGCGTAAAATTTTATCAGAACAGGAGAATGTGTTATGAAATATCCCATTTCCATTACCAAAACCACTACCCCCATGGCAAAGCCTGCTGACGAGAGCAAGCTGGGCTTCGGCAAGGTCTTTACCGACCACATGTTCATTATGGAATACAACGAGGGTAAGGGCTGGCACGATGGCCGCATCGTTCCCTTTGGCCCGCTGCCCATTCACCCCGCTTCCACGGTGCTGCACTACGGCGCGGAAATTTTTGAGGGCATGAAGGCCTACCGCCGCGCCGACGGCTCCATCAGCCTGTTCCGCCCCATGGAAAACATCCGCCGTCTGAACCGCTCCGCCGAGCGTCTGTGCCTGCCGGAACTGGACGAAGAGGGCTGTCTGGACATCCTCACCACCTTGGTAGAGCTGGAAAAGGACTGGGTTCCCCACAGCGAGGGTACTTCCCTGTACATCCGCCCCTACCTCTTCGGCAATGACCCCCATCTGGGTGTTCACGCCGTAAAGAACGCCCTGTTTGTGGTGATTTGCTCCCCGGTTGGCGCTTACTACGCCGAGGGCATCAACCCGGTGAAAATTGCCATTGAGAGCACCGATGTCCGTGCCGTCCGTGGCGGTACCGGCTACGCCAAGTGCGGCGGCAACTACGCTGCTTCCCTGCGGGCCGGTCAGAAGGCCGAGGAAAAGGGCTACACCCAGGTGCTTTGGCTGGACGGCGTAGAGCAGAAGTACATTGAAGAAGTTGGCGCTATGAATGTTATGTTCAAAATCGCCGGCAAGATCGTTACTCCCAGCTTGGCTTCCGGCTCCATCCTCCCCGGCATTACCCGCAAGAGCTGTTTGGAGCTGCTCCGGGACTGGGGCTATGAGGTGCAGGAGCGGAAGATTTCCGTAGACGAGCTGTTTGCCGCCGCCGCTGACGGCTCTTTGGAAGAGGCTTGGGGCACCGGCACCGCCGCCGTTGTCTCCCCCATCGGTCAGCTTTTCTATCAGGGCAAGGCATACACCCTGTGCAACAATGAAATCGGCCCGGTGGCTCAGAAGCTTTACGACCAGCTTACCGGCATCCAGTGGGGCAAGGTAGAAGACAAGTTCGGCTGGACGCTGTTTGTATGCAATGGCTAAGCGGGTCACCATTTTTGCCGGGCATTACGGCAGCGGCAAAACCAATATCGCGGTAAACTACGCTTTGGCTTTGAAAAAGAGCCATGACAGCGTAAAAATTGCGGATTTGGACATTGTGAATCCGTATTTTCGCACCAAGGACTCCGCCAAAGAGCTGGAAGAGGCGGGAATCCCCCTGATTTCCCCGGCCTTTGCCAACTCTAATGTGGATTTGCCCGCCCTTCCTCAGGAGCTTTACAGCTTGGTACAGCGCCGGGACTGCTATGCCGTGATGGATGTGGGCGGGGATGACCGGGGCGCTTACGCTTTGGGCCGCTATACCCCCTACATTCTGGAAGAGAATAACTATGAAATGATTTTCGTAGCCAATTTCTACCGCCCCCTGACCCAGACCCCGGAGGACGCGCTGGAAGTGATGCGGGAAATCGAAATCGCCGGGGGTATCCCCTTTACCGCCATCGTCAACAACTCCAATCTGGGCAATCTCACCACTTTGGCGGACATCGCCGCCACCGCTGCCAAAACAGAAGCTCTGGCAAAAATTTCCGGCCTTCCTGTTTTGTTCACTTCGGTGCGTGCCGACCTTTGCCCCCGGCAGGAGGGCTTCTTCCCCCTGACTTTACAGGAAAAATACTATGACATAAAGTCTAATGGTGTGATGTCAATAGAGAGATAGAGAGAAAAATAATTATTTTTT
>JBJDYH010000267.1:0-8424 GCA_051867135.1 Faecousia sp.
CATTTCCACAACACAGAGTATCTGCTCAAGCAGTATCGCAGGGTTGAATACTCCATACGCATTTCCGAAGCGGATCTGAACCTGAGAATGGAGATGCAGCACGGAATGCGCTTATCTACGCTGGAGGTCAATTCGGAACTCGCAGGAATTGATTTGACCGGTACGAAGCTGGAGAACCACGCGCGGAGTGTGATTCGCAGCAAGAATATGCTGGAGATTATCAACGCTGCGCTTGAAGCTGTGCGGGAAGACCCAGACCGTGGAGATCTTCTCTACCATGTTCTCTACATCACCTACTTCAGCAAACCCAAGCCCCGCAACCGGACACAGATTCTGATAGAGCTTGATAAGCTGGGGTATTCCATGTCTGTCGCTTCCTATCACAACTACCTCAACGCGGCAATCAGAGCAATCGACCGCATCCTCTGGGGCTATACTGCAAGGGACTGCCTGGACCTGATTAAGCAGTTTCTTCCGGAGTAAAGTCAGTTAGACAAAACTTATACAAAACTTGTACAGCTTCTGAATTGCAATTCAATTTTACCTATGGTATGATGATCACGCTGAAAAATGCAAACTGCAAATGCCGCCCGCTTGAGGCGGTTTTTTGTTGCCTGAAAAGGCTCGGATCAGAAGCTGATCGCACTGTCACGCTTCTGGTCCGGGCCTTTTTTGCATCTATTCGGTAATTCAAAAAAGGAGGTTTCCACCAACATGAATTCTAAAGTCAAGGCGCTTGGGTGCTGGTTTAAGAGAAAAATCGAGGCAGTGGACAAGGGACGAGCTCTCTACACTGCCTTTTTCATTCCCTCGGCACTCTCCCTGCTCGCAACTCGTGCAGCCGCTGCGGATAACATCTGGACGAAGGCCAGTGAGATCATGAACGATGTCTACACCCAAGTCCTCGGTATCTCAACAGTTGCCGCCATCGTGACCGCGAGTATTGCCCTTTTGCTGATGAACTTCTCTAAATCAGGGAAGACAGTGGATGAGTCCCGTTCCTGGCTCAAGCGGATCGTTATCACTTGGGCAATTCTGAACTCCCTGGGCTTCATTATGGCCTATGTGACGCCGCTTTTTGCGGGTGGTCAGTGGACATCTTGAGCCGGCGGGAAGGAGGCACAACAGATGAAAAAGAACTTTGTATTTCTCCTCGGCGGTATCGTAACTGGTTTTGCCTTGTGCCTTACCACAGCTATGCTCATTCCTCTGGATGACGATAGTTGCTCACATAAGAGCAACTTTGTTCCTTGGGAACGGTGAGTTGAGGTGAGGGTATGGGCATCCTGGACAGTATCGTTGAGTGGGTTGCCACGCAGATCATGAACCTGCTGGACATGATCACAGGTTCCGTGCTGGGCGCACTCGGCTGCGACATGAGTACCTTCCTGCGGTACTTCCCCGCAGCCGAGACCCTGTACGAGGTATTCGTGGCCATAGCCGTAGGGTTCATCCTTCTGAATCTTGTTTGGCAGCTATTCAAAAACTTCGGAGCTGGCATCGGCCTCAGTGCGGAGGACCCGGCGAAGCTGCTGCTCCGATCCATCCTTTTTATTTTCCTTGCCCTGTTCGCGGATGAGATTATGGCCCTGGTGCTTGACATTGTAGGAACACCATATTCCTGGATTGTTGACACCTCACTTCCTCCCATTGAATTCGCCAGCTTTGGCAGCGTTCTGACGGTGATTGTCGGGTGCCTCGCAAGTGGCTCTGTGAGCCTGATTGTGATTATCCTTGTTATTATCATCGCATGGAACTATCTCAAGCTGTTGTTCGAGGCGGCGGAGCGATACATCATGGTGGGGGTTCTGATCTTCACGGCACCAGTAGCTTTTGCTACCGGTGCCTCAGAGAGCACATCGAACATTTTCAGCTCATGGTGCAGAATGTTGGGAGGTCAGCTATTCCTCCTGATCATGAATGCCTGGTGCCTGCGCTTGTTCGTCTCCATGGTCGGAACATTTCTCGCAAACCCTCTCTCCGTGTGACGGCGGCGGTGTAGGCAAAGGAGTATGACATGAAGCGCAACAAATTATGGATCATTTGCATCCTTGCCCTCGCGGTAGTCATGCTCTCCACAACCGCTTTTGCTCTCGATGAAAGCGAAGTGGAGAATGCGGTTGCCGCTTCCAGCAGGGATGAAGTTGCAGGGAACCTGTTCATCTGGTTCCTCTGCGCAGTCTCATTTCTTAAAATCAGTCAGAAGATCGACAGCTTTATGTCCAGCCTGGGCGTAAATGTCGGTCGTACTGGCGGAAGTATGCTTGCTGAACTAATGATTGCCGGCAGGGCGCTCGGCGCGGCAGCCAAAGCGACCGGAGGTGCGGTAGGTAACATATTCAATCGCAGCCATGCGTCTGGAAGTACTACAAATCAAGCAGCCGGCCAAGCCTTCACTGGTGGTGGCAACGGCTTGATTGGCGTGGCACAGAGAGCTGCCGGCAATGCGGCGGCGTCAAGTGCAACCGGGCGCGGCTCCGGGCTTGGTAGCTTTGTTGGTGGTGCCATGTTTGGTTCCAGCCTGAAATCTGGCGGCAAGTTTGCCTCGAATGTTGTTGGAGCTGTTGCAACGGGAAACATTTCTTCCGTGGGTACAATCACCGGCGACAAGGCGGCACAGGCACTCACCAGCTATCTGGGCTATGGAGCAGCAGACGATTCAGCAGCTGGCGTTGAACATGGGGCAGAAACGGTATCCCTTGGCACACAAATCCCTGTAACGCCAGACCACGATATGAGTCAGCCCCAAGAGGATGTGACCATCACGCAAGATGGCGGTTCTGCCAGCGCTGATGTTTCCATTGCCGGCTCCTCCATTCCCGGAAGTTCCAGCTCCGGAATTGGTGGTAGTTCTCTCATCCCCGGTCAGCCGCCTTCCTTCCGGAATGTGGAGATTGGCGGAGGACGAATTACCGGCTATGAAACGCCGGCAGGCGGCGGCAAGGAGCGGCAGTTTGCCATGTATAATGCCGCACAGTATATGGAGCCGACAGGTTCCTTCGAGACAGTCGAAACTACGGATGGCCAGAGCTGGTACAAGCAGTATGCTGAGCCGACCGTGCAGAAGACTCCATATAAGGACGATTCCGGCAAAATCAAGTACGAGGAGCGAATCGTGGAGCAAATGCCCCAGATTCCCAAGAGAAAGGATCGCGTATAATGGCTGACGAAAACAGAAATGCTCAGAACAATTCCGCAGAAAGCACCGTAAAGTCCGCTGCAAAGGTAGGCAAAGCGGTGTCAAATATTACGAGAGGGGCTGCTACCGGAGGAATTCACGGTGCAGCCCTTGAAACTGCCAAGGCATCGAAGAAATGGATCTTCGCCCTCGTTGGGATCATTTTGATTCCGATTCTGATTGTGGCCATGCTTCCCTCAGTTATTTTCGGGTCACTGCTTGGAGACGGGACGGAGACTGCAAACGGCATTTCAGACAATGCGGTGTTGACGCAGAACATGGTGGATCTGAATACAGGGATCAGCACCATCCTCTCGGAGGGCCTGACTGATGTTCTGGATAGAATCGACGATGACTTTGCTGCGTCAGGCTGTGATGCAATGGAAGTCAACAATCCTTACGGATCTGATGTGGTATTCAATGCAAATTACTTTGTGGCACTGTACTGTGCCAGCAAGGACACCGATGCGGCATCCATCTCGAAAAGTGATATGGAAAGCGTACTGCGCAGCCATAAGGACAAACTCTACTCCTTCAGTTTCACGGACGAAGTGAGGCAGGAAGAAGGAGAGATTGATGAAGCAACTGGGGTTCCGGAAGTCATCGAAACAACTGTCCGGGTGTACGAAATCATCTACAACGGCGAAGCCTATTTCGCTGATGAAGTCTTCGCACTCAGCGATGACCAGAAAAACCTCGCCTCAAACTACGCACAAAATCTCTCCGTGTTCCTGAGCGATGGTGTCTATCAGGCACTGTCTGAGACAGACTTCGCGCAGATGGGCATTTCCTATGATGGTGTAGTCTTCACGGACGGTTCCACGCAGGTTACTTACTACAACCAGTTAGATGACCGGTGGCGGTATCTGCCTTATGGAACAGATGACATCGGGGGCTATGCCTGCGGTCCTACGGCCATGGCGATAGTGGTTTCCAGTCTGACCTCCGAAACGGTTGACCCTCCTCACATGGCGCAATGGGCTTACGAGCATGGGTACTGGTGCAGCAAAAGCGGCTCCTATCATTCCCTCATCCCTGGCGCTGCTGAAGAGTGGGGGCTGGCAGTGGAAGGTTGTACTGCGGCTGAACCCCAGAGGATTGTCGATGCTCTGGCAGACGGGAAGCTGGTCGTTGCACTTATGAGCAAGGGCCATTTTACCTCTTCCGGTCACTTTATCGTCCTCCGGGGAGTCACCTCAGACGAGAAGATCCTGGTAGCCGATCCGGCCAGCTATAAACGCTCCGAGAAGCAGTGGGATTTTTCCATCATCCTCAATGAAGCAAGTAAAAACGCAGGTGCCGGTGGTCCCTTCTGGATTATCGGATAGGAGGCGCAGCGTATGGATAATTCTATGAATAGTAGTGGGGGCTGCAAGTACTCCCCAAAGCTGAACTGCCATAGCACAAACGAATGTGCAAGGTGCGGCTGGAACCCGGTTGTGAGGGAAAGGCGGATCAAGCAGTTCGTGAGGGAACGAGCACTGGAGCAACAGAAGAGACCGGATCGCTGCCCACTGCGAGACTTTTCTGTAATGGATCAGAAGAACAAACTCGGCATGGTCCTGAGTTGCTTCAGTACCCGCTGTGAGATGACACCCGAAGGAACCTGTCGCATTCTTGCCAGCGTCCTTGATCATTGGAAGGCAGCGGCAGGCATTCAGACCGTGCCTCCGGAGAAAGTCGAGAACAGTAATGAGCTATCATAAAGAAGAACAGGATATCTACTATATCCCACCCAATTTTCTGACCAGTGGCCGTTTGTTTGGCGGCATGATACGAGTACGCAATGCGATTGAAGCTTGCGTACTCGTTTTGCTTACTGGGCTGCCTATCATCAGGCTGCCCCTCTCCTTGACAGCAAGGATCATTCTTCTGTGCCTGATTCCACTGCCTCTGGGTATCTTTGCCGTCATTGGCTTCGATGGCGATTCACTGACTGAGTTTGCATTGAACTGGATCAAGTGGCTTTTTAATCGCCGCATCCTCTATCGTTCAGACACGGAGCCACAGCAGAGTGATAAGCCAAGTGTGCGACAAAGAAGTGGAAATCAGGCACCCCACCAGCCCCCGGAGCAGCTTGGCATCAAGCTCAAGCAGCAACCGTCGAAAGCTCGAAAAAGAGGCAAGCGGCGTCAGAGGAAAAGCACCGACAAGAAGAAAACAGCCCAGGACAGAAAGGCATCTCCCAAGAAGGGCCGCAAGGCCGCCACAACGGAGGGTATCATTCCTGTTGTGGACATCAATCACGGCATCGCTCATTTGAGCGATGATCGGTACATCAAAATCCTTGAAGTGGAGCCGATCAATTTCCTGCTGAGAAGTGTCCGGGAGCAAAAGAACATCATATCCGCCTTCGCAAGCTGGATGAAGATCAGCCCGGTGAAGCTCCAAATCAAGGTGCTCACCAAGAAAGCTGATATCAGCAAGCATCTCAATGCCATTGAGCGGGATATGGATCGTGAGAATGACCCCAAATGCCGGGAGCTCCAGCAGGACTACTACAACCTCATCAAAACGATTGGGTCCCGCGAGGCAATCACACGCCGGTTCCTCATCATCTTTGAATATGAGCCAACCTACAATAACCGGAAAAGTGACTACGCAGAGATTGTTTCCACTCTGGAAACTGCTGCCCGTACTGCAAAGCAGTACTTCCAGCACTGCGACAATGTGGTTGTTACGCATGAAGATGAAAACGCATTCCTACTGGATGTTCTCTACACCATCTTCAATCGTGAGACTTGTGAGCGCATCCCGTTGGACAAGCGCATCCGGGAACTTCAGGTTAAGCAAGTAACTTCCGGGGAGAGCGACTTGAAGATCACACTCCCGCAAGTCCTTGCACCAGAAAGTATTGACTTGCGGCATGGCTCGTACATCGTCATGGACGGCGTTTATCACGCATACCTCATGGTTCCCTCAAGCGGCTATAACCCCCGCGTTGTGGCAGGCTGGACCTCCATATTGGTGAATGCCGGTGAAGGTATTGATGTGGACTTTTACTTCCAGCGCGAGCCGAAAGAGCGCATCCAGACGAAGCTCGGCCAGCAAATTCGTATCAACCGAAGCCGGATCAAAGATGCCTCTGATACCAACACCGACTTCGATGACATCGAAGGAGCCATTAAGTCCGGATATTACCTCAAGCAGGGCCTATCCAACTACGAGGATTTCTACTACGCCAGCATTCTCGTTACAGTCACGGCAGATACCCTCGAAAACCTGGAATGGCGAATAGCCGAGGTGCGGCGCTTGATGGTCTCTCAGGATATGGACATCCGCCCATGTCTGTTCCGCCAGGAGCAGGCGATGCAGATGGTAATGCCGATCTGCAAGCTGAATAAGACGATCTTTGAGCGCAGCAAGCGTAATATGTTGACCAGCGCAGCCGCCAGCTGTTATCCGTTTACTTCCTACGAGATGTCCGATGAGAATGGTATCCTTCTTGGCGTAAATAAGCACAACAACAGCCTCGTCATCGTGGACATCTTCAACAGCCGGGTCTATAAGAATGCCAATATGGCTATCCTCGGCACCAGCGGAGCAGGCAAGACCTTTACCATGCAGCTCATGGCTTTACGAATGAGGCGAAAAGGCACTCAGGTGTTCATTATTGCTCCTTTGAAAGGACATGAATTTTTGCGTGCCTGCAAGAATGTGGGCGGCGAGTTCATCAGTATCAGTCCCGCATCCAAGCAGTGCATCAACATCATGGCCATACGCCGGGTGGATCAGACAGCGAACGCCATCATAGATGGTGTGGTCAATGAAAACTCCATCCTGGCAAGAAAGATTCAGCAGCTCCACATTTTCTTCAGTCTGCTGATTCCTGATATGAACCATGAAGAAAAGCAGCTCCTGGATGAGGCTCTGATCCGAACCTATGCGGAGAAGGGAATCACCCACGACAACGACTCGTTGATTGATCCGGATGACCCCAGCAAGTACAAAACCATGCCGCTGCTTGAGGATGTCTATAACATCCTGATGTCTTCGTCAGATACAAAGCGGCTCGGCAACATCCTGAACCGCCTGGTGCATGGCTCTGCAAAGACATTCAATCAGCATACCAATGTGGATCTGTCAAACCCCTACACGGTTCTGGACATTTCGGAACTGACTGGTGACCTGCTTACTGTGGGTATGTTCGTGGCTCTCGACTTTGTTTGGGACAAGGCCAAGGAGGATCGCACAAAAGAAAAGGCCATCTTCATTGACGAGATCTGGCAATTGGTAGGTGCCGGCAGCAACTCCATGGCCGCTGAATTCTGCCTTGAGATTTTCAAGATCATTCGAGGCTACGGTGGAGCAGCTATCGCAGCTACGCAGGACTTGAACGACTTCTTCGCGTTGGACGGTGGAAAGTACGGTAAAGGCATCATCAATAATGCCAAAACCAAAATCGTACTGAACCTGGAAGACGATGAGGCTATCCGAGTGCAGGATGCTCTGAAGCTGACGGATACGGAGATCGCGAATATCACCCGGTTTGAGCGTGGCAATGGCCTGATCTCCACCAACAGCAATCACATCACGGTTGAATTCAAGGCATCGGCATTGGAAAAACAACTCATTACCACGGATCGTTATGAATTGAGCCAGATCGTTCAAAACCAATCCTGAAGTATGGGAAGGCCGCAAAGACAGCCACTGGGAGCTGCCGAAGCGGCCTTCTTTTTCAGGGAAAATGTGCGTTGTCTGCAACCTTGAACGCACACAGCCTGCTCAAAAGTTGCAATACGCTTGCGTTATACGAGCAGAGCCGAAAAAGTTGCGATATACGCTACTCTACATCAACATTTGGAGGCACAAGTTATGTCCTTTAAGAGTATGGTCAAAGGCCACGAATTGGCCTATGTCACGAAAATTCTCGCCATTTTCGGAGCAGTGGAAGAACGGCAGATGCAGCGGCTGTTTTCCTTCCTGAGCGACAGCGAGTACGGAAGAATTATGACTCGTCTGGCACGGGAGGGGCAATTCTACCGCACACCGGATGCTCGGTATCTGACATTTAGCCGATTGCGCTTTGAAAAGCTCAATGTCAGCAGCAGCGTGGATTGCTTCTGGGCGTTCCTCGAACTGAAGGATCGTGTTCAGGACTTCTGCGCTGGTGAACCGCCAGCCATCATTACCATGTCTGCACAGACAACTGACTATGATCTGATCCCTGTTTCCGGAGAAAACACCGAGCAAATCAATGAAAATGCCGAAGAACTGCCTGAGAGAACGGTCAGATTTCTGGTCAC
>JBJDYH010000268.1:0-8404 GCA_051867135.1 Faecousia sp.
CGCTTGGGCAAAGAACACGTTGTGCTGAAAAATCTCTCTGTAGTATTCACTGCTGCCCAGCAGGTCGTGCATCTTGACCTTGACTGCATCCGCAATTTCGTTGTATTCAACAAGCTGAGCAAGGACGTAAAAACGGGGATGATCTCTGTCACCTTCTTCAACAACGATGGGACATCGATAATAACACCCTATTAACATACGCAGATCTCCTTTCTCAGCTTAGGCAAGAAACCAAATCTGTATTAGTAGTTTCTTGCGGTGTTATAGGTTCTCAAGTTTGCGTCTGATGTGTTCTTGTTCCTTCAAGAATCTTGCGGTAAATGGAACACCTTTCTTGACCTTCATACTGGCGAAACTGCTTTCAGTTTGAGCCATAAAATCAGCAACGGTTTTGATGCCATTATTCTGCAAAACAGAAATTTGGCTTGCCTCTAAATGAAGTACCTTTGCACTGATTTTTTGGGCAAGGTATTCTTCCTGGGCTTTTGCTCGTTTCTCGGCTTCTGCGGCTTCATCTGTGAGTATTGCCTTTTCGCATACTTCCTCTGCAGGAGTGCCCGCTGCCTCGGTACTCTCACTCGTCTCGGTGGTCGCTATTGTCTCTACACTCGCAACTACGGGAGGATCTTCCTCAAAAGAGGATTCGGGAGGCGTAAGGAAGTCTTTGGATGTCCATACCTCAAGGCCCTCTCCAGATGCCTTATTGGAAAGGCTTCTGTCATCGGTAATAAAGATTACGGGAATATCGGTGTAGCACTTATAGCGGAGGGCCACAGCCAAAATCATATTATCGTTTTGCTCTTTCTCGCCGGTATCCGCACGATAGACTTTGGGTACTAAATCTACCAAGCCCTCAGCGTAGATAAGCGGGAAACGCCTCTTGTAGTTAAAGATTGCTGTTATAGCCCGCTGAGCTTTGGTTTTTCGATCATCAACACCATACCGCGTTTTATGATGTTCGAGTTCGTTGTTTACATCCTTGGGAACCACAACAAGTTCGCCATCATTCACGCCATCGAGAAGATTTGGGCAATTCATGATCGAACATGTGTCAAACACAATGATCGTAGAATACTTATGAAGCTCGGTGAGCTCGCTCTCTGTAAACTCAAGAACTTTCTTCCTTTCAAGAAGTGCATCTTGGGTTTTGACAGTATGAGAGAGGCTGCGATTCTGTGCTTCGGTTGTTGCAAGACGACTCTCGGTTTCCGCAAGTTTGCTCAGGAGTTCTTGGCTTTTGTGTTCTTCCTCTGCCAAACGAGCTTCTATGCGAGTGGTATCCTCACGGCGGCTTTTTCTCGAAGAAAGTTCACCTTTGAGGTCCTGGATCTCCTGCCGATTACTTTCCACCATTTCTTGAATTGTGCGCAACATCTGTTCAAAGATACTTAATTCGCTCGGTTTGGAGCTGCCCTCGGGAGTTGCGGTTTCTACTGCAGGAGCCTTTATGACTGACGAAGTGCTTCCAGATTGCACCGATACTGCGGAGTTAACATCAATTACTTCGTTGCGGAAAACACTCTTCGATGTAGGGATGTCATGTACAACAGACTCAAAGTTTTCAGGAGCGGGAATAGCTTCTACATCTGCTACTGGCAGTTCGGATACGGGAGACAGTACATTTCGTGCAGGAGTATTTACACGGGCAGGACGATTACTTCTAGGCTCATTTCTGGAACTGGACATACTGATCTCGCTGCGCAAGAAGGATTCCATGCAGTTTCCTCTATGAACACAATAAGTACACCAGTCGGATGGAATGGCTGTTTTGTCTTTTCCGCAGGTTTGGTTGATGTACTGCTTTGCTTCGCCACGAAGTGTATCAGTTATTGGCTGAACATCGGGTTTGGGTAGTTTGTGCAGTGAATACTCTTTTTTCCAGCCGTTTCTAACAGCTAACTGCTCAAACGCGGCATAAGGGTTCTTTCGCTCGACTTCCGAAATATCAACAACAAATTTTGCAGAGCCGAAGAGTTTTCGTATTTGCATGTGCGAAGGATCGTAGGGCTTCACAGTTGTTCCGTAGCCTTCTGTAATGATTTCATGGATAAGGTAATTCTTGGCCCTCAATTTTAGGTCGAAAATCTCAGTCGCTTTCCAGAACTTAAAGAATGGTTCGAGTTTTTGAGCTTCCTGTTCCAGAATCTTGGGCAAATACTTCATTGCATCGGTACGGTTTTGCTTTCCAACTCTCTTCCATACCGCTTCAATCAGAAGGTTCTCAAAATACTTTTGATAGAGGAAGTTCCCCTGTATTACAGGGCTTTCTTCCATTACATAGTCTAGGAAGAAGCGATAGGGGCACAAGAACATGTCCATCATCTGATAGCGGTCATATTTTATGCCCTTGGTAAGATCTTGCCCGACAGAGATAGAGAATGGCACAGGTTTATTGACGTTCTCTACTAGTCCAACATTGGGGGTCAGTCCCAAAATGGCCAACAGCGCATACGGTTCAGTTGTCTCATCACCATACTGCTTGACATAGCTGAGTCGAACATCACTGCGGTTATAGCACAGGCCATAGAAAAGAGCATATCTCAGGAAGTTACTGCGTTCACCAAGAGCCGTGTAGTACACCTGAAATTGCAAGTCAATAGGTGCATAGGCAGTATGAATAAACTCGTCGGTGAGTGGCCACGGAAGCTGATCGTTGATGGTCATATTCATATCGCGGTCTGAAACGCAAGCAAAATGATAAACTTTATGCTGCTCGTTCTCGAACTGGCGTTTACTCTGAAGAATATCGCCGTCAATCTGCTCGAAGTTCTTCACAATCCAGTCTACGCCTGGATCTTCGTCATTTTTTTGTTTCAGATAGTAATAGAGGCCCTCTTTCAAGTCTTTGAACGTACCGGAGAAAGCTGAGTTCTCGGGCTTGATTTTATCAAGACGCTGCTGCAGAGCCGTAATTAAGGCGCGTTCCTGCTCGTTAGCAAGCGCCAACTCATGCTGTTTTAGAAACTCTTCAAGGTTTCGGAAATGCTTGCCAAAATTTATGAAGTCCTCGCGAGAGTCGTCCAGCGCAAAAAGATAGGTCGCTATCTCGTTTATTTCTTCAATCGCTCGAATGAGTGCAAGCAAATCCTTTTTGGTAACTTTGTATTTGTTGTAGATGGATAGGTTCTTGAGCCCGGAGAGCGCATCCGTACCAGGAGTTGCAGCTATTTTATCGTAGTTTCTGGCGTAGCCCTCAACAATCTCCCTCTGGAACTCCTCGTAGGTTGTTATATTCTCAAAAAGAATCTCAACATTGTAGAAAGTCCGAAGGAGCACTTCGCCGGGAGCCACACTAAGAATATTGGATGACAAACACTCTTTGATGGCATTTGCATCAATGATGATATGTCCGTTCTCATAGTCCCACAGGCGGTAAATTGCAGAGAAGAACTGCCCGATGGGATAGGAAAGGAAGTGCCGATCCCTAGCATATTCGGGATAATAAATTTTAAGCAAGGTATGTACATCTCTGTTTGCGGTATATACTTGCTCATCCAAATGCCGTAGGACTGCTGCATTGCTCCACACATCGTTGCCTCGCTCCATGACACTACGAGATTCAGAATAGCGCTGAATGGCTGCGTCAAAGTGGTTGGAAACAAAGTGAGCATACTCGGTGATGTTCGCAAACTCCATAAGCTGAACGCTTTTGTACAGCTTATACCACTTTTTGAGCAAGGGACTGCCTACTGCATTTCTATCCTCGCAGATCTCGCCCAGTGCACAGGCCAGGGCGTTACTGGGGTTCTGCATAGTTGGCGGTTCGTATTCGCGAACAGCGGTGTCGTGATGAATAGGAACTTCAAAGCACCCATAGATCTCATTCCAGGAGGAGTAAATCCTGGGATATTTCTTTTGGTAATTGAACAGGAAGATGATAGTCATGCCCATCTTTTCCATTGCAAGCAACAGGCGAAGCTGTACTGGAGTAAACTGGTGTACCCCATGAACCACGATGCTGTCAAAGGGTTGTTCCTTTGTAATGCCAACGGCTCTTTCACAGCGCTTTACTTCCTGCGGTGTTCCTTTACATTCTTCAACTTCCTTCTTTGCGATGGCAATCACGATTTCTTTGAGCTTTTCGCGGGAAGGGGTCTTAGGGAACCGGAAGAGAGCGCTTTGTTGTGCCTGCTTTAGCATGTGGACAAAGAGCTTTTGCTCTGGATTGCCCTTGCTTCCGTCAACTGCTGATGCAGGAATATCCAGTTCGATAAACAGGCGGACTGCTTCGAGGAAATGGTTCTGATTCTGCTCCAAGGCCATATGGAAGGGCTTACTGATTCTTCGCTTTTCCAACAGCTGCTTGAAAGCCGCGGAGAAAGCGCTATACTGCTGAACCCGGAGGCTGATATTGTCGGTCCATTGCATAAAGACCTCTTCGTGCTCTACCAATTCATCCAGTGGGCAGATTAAGCCCTCAATGTTGTCGCCTAAAACATCCTTGAGACCATTTACAAGGGTTCTCGCACTGCAGAAGTGGGGCAAGGCAGAAATCTCACTCCAGAAATCCGCTTTATCTAACTTATAGGGATCTTCGTATGTGTAGATCTTAAACGGCATTTCTAAACCTCCGTTTCTATGAGATTCTGCCAAGACAGATTCTGCTTTCCTTGGATTTCCACCCAAGAGAACGAGCGAATCGATCTTGTCATAGCAACATAGAGGACACGGGCTTCCTCACGGGCTTTTTCAGACTTCTCAACGATTTCATCGTAGAAATCATTCTGAATTGATTCGCCAGAATCGCCCACGCTCATGCTGTATCCGATACGATACCGGTCTTGATGTTTAGTGGTGCTGATATGCAGTTGCGTCTTTTTGATGAAGTTCATAGATGCAGAACAGAAAGGCATGATTACATGACCATACTCAAGGCCCTTCGATTTGTGTACCGTGATGCACTGAATGGCAGCCTCATCCTCGTTACTCGCTGGTGTCCGGCTGTCAACAGAGACTTGGGAAACGATGCTGTTATGAAGGTGCTCCTGCAGCGTGTTGATAGTAAGCCTGTCCACATTACAGGCATTGATAATCTGCTCAAACAGCAAGTCGACATTCAGCTGATAATAATGCTGTTTCCAGGGGTCGCTACTAAAGTGCTTCCAAGGTTCGAGAGTACTGTACACTTTGCGGATGGCCTGCAGGATAGGCTGTGTTCTTAGGCTTGCAACGATGTATTCCCATTTGTTGTTTTTATCAACGGTGTTTGCAAGCATCAAATTCATAAAGTTGATAAGGTAATTAACCTGTTCCTTCTCGTCTGTCTTTGCTCTCCATTTTCCGGTGCGGATCTTCATGCGGATTTCATAGAGGTTGGATTTTGGTATATCCAAATTAAAGAAGTTCGAGGTCACGAGGTTGTACAAATAGTCAGCCTCGTCAAAATGAACTAGGGCATTAACCAAAGTGAGCATGTCCATAGCAGGCTGGGACATATATAAGTCGCCGCCTGTATTGGTATGTACACTGATTCCCAGGCGGGCACATTCAGTGCGAATCATATCAGCCTGCCAGTTTTCTCGTACAAGGATTGCAATGCTCTTTTCTTTTGCGGAGAGCTTCATTCCGTGGCTCTCTTCGTACTGGATACGCTTCTGGATTCTCTTGATTTCCTCGACAAGAACGGGAATACGCATCTCCTCGTTTGCGGCAGGGAGACGCCGATAAAAACGGCTCTTGGAGGACAAATATCTTCCGTTGTAGTCTCTTGTCCCGATGAGCTTATCTTTGGCCGCATCGTAGGTAAGCAGCTCTTCGTCCATTTCTCCCCAGGACGTAAAGGAACGATCAAATATATCCAGCAAATGCTTATCTGTGCGGTAGTTTCTCTGCAAAGAAAATTCCAACCACTTCTCTGGATTCTTCTCAATACCTAACTGGTCAAAGGCTTTTTCCTTTGCACCACGAAAGCGGTAAATGCACTGCTTAATGTCGCCCACAAGGAACAGATTGTAGTCGAGCACCTGTGCAATCCGCAACAGAGATTCAATCTGAGAGTCGTCAGTATCCTGAAACTCGTCAACAAACATAAACTGCTGAGCATTCTTATCCTTTTTCAGTTCTCTAATTCTGCTCTCGCTGTCCGGATCGTTGATAAAGCGGTTGAGGACAGACATCATGGAGCTGAGATGGATTTTGTTGTTTTCCAAAAGTTCCTCGAAATACTCTCGCTCAACAGAAGGGATTACACTTGCCAGCAGCTCGTGCAATTCGCCGTGTGCTTCATCATTCAGAAGGGTTCCAAAATCCTGAGGGTCAATAGCCCCGATGTTGACACTCTTGTTATGCAGCTTCCCGATGAAGTCAAGGATGCTGTCACGGATAGCGTAAACTGGCATACCAAGCTTGTCTGTATAGCTTTTGCCGTATTCGATTTCTTTCTGATGGATGTACGCATCGAGCAAATCCGAGATCTTCTTTCGACGGTAAAACTCGCTGGAGGTTATGCCCAAGTCAATTCCGTAGCCGAAAGAGGTGCCTAATTGAGCAATCAGATTCTTGGCATAAGAATGAATTGTACTAATCTGCATGTGGTCAATTCGAGAGATCATCTGCAGATAGTCAGGATTGGAGGTTACAAGGTAACAATTCCTAAAGTATGTTTTGAGCTTTTCTTCCATCTGGTCTGCAGCTTCATTTGTGAATGTAATCATCACAATGCGGTCAGCCATTTTATGCAGAGGGACATTTTGCGTATAGCAGATAAAGCCAATACGGGAAATCATAGTGTAAGTTTTACCCGTTCCCGCCCCGGCGCGAATTACAATGTTCTTTTCCGGAGAGGAATGTTCAACTTGGTATTGTTCAAAGTTAAATTGGCTCTGCTCACTGAGTTTCTTGAGTATGCGCTCTTGAGCAGGACTATACTGGCCGTTCCGGATCACAAAGGAAGCTGTATTCTTATCGAAAGGCGCACTTACCACGCTCATGGAGCAGTGGAAGCTCATGAACATATTATCGACAGAAGTAACCGAAGGAGTATGGCTTTTCTGTTCGTCAAATGCAATTTCGATATTGTCGCGATTCCGTACCAAGCCTCTTTGTGTAAGAGCCTCATCAAGGGCATTAAGGATGGACAGCATTTGTGCTTTCTTGGAAAAGACACAGTATAGCTTGCAGCCGTGCAAATACTGAGCTGTAATGTCGTTGATGGTGTTGTCGGTCAACGTATCAGTTTCAGCAAAATAAAAAAAGCGAGAATAGTCATGTTGGTGGTAGGACGAAGCCAGTTCTTTCTCATTTTCTGATTCGCTACCTTCATCCAGATTAATGTCGGTCTCAAACAGATTGCGGACCTCCAGCATGGTTCTTCGATCAAACGGGTCTCTATTCCAGTTAGAGACTTCCCGAAGCGCTTGGTCCAGCTTGTTGAAAAATGCTGTGTTGTTTGCCAAGTCCTCTCTGAGAATGGTGAACTTCTCTTCCATGACCACATCCAGGCGACGGGATTTGAAAAATGCTTGTGATACCTGGGGCAGGCACACCATTTGGAACACAAGAGGAAATTTGCCGATGTTTTGCCGGATGTGCCGTTCAATCGAAAAACGGTATCCACGAGCCTGCTTTTGTGGAGAGGCCGGTACTTCTCCATCAGCTGTACGAATAATAACAGATTCGTTGTTTTCGACACGCAGAATATTATCCTCGCGCCATCCTTTCAGTTCAACTACGAGGATGCCTTTTCCGGGCATAAGAATACAAACATCAAATTCTCTTCCGAAAACCTGACGGTTCCAATAGATGATGTTTGTGTCATCAAGATATTCCTGCACCTTGTCGATGAATAATTTCTCGCCAAAGTTTTCAGTATTGCCCGAGCCAATTAGTTTTCCCATCGAATGTCACCTCGTAGATCACGGGGAGGTACACATGGCCACCCTATGCTAATGATATACTTTTAGTGTCGAATAAATTGGACTTATTCATATGCACCAGTCGACTCTCGTCTAGCAAGCATTACCCATAGATCTATATTATTCACTTTCATAACGCTACTCCTCACAGCGGTTTTTGGCAAGTTATCTTTAGCTATATTGTATCATGCTGTGGTTGTATTTTCAACGGATGCTGTCAAAATTACAAGAAGTTGAAGGATACAAGAGAAATAAGTAGTCGCAAGCAGTGTTCAGGTAGCACCTGAACGGATTTTGCTTGTTGGGGCAAATCCCCAATCCCCGAAGATCATCCCTGCGTTGCGGGATGGCTGCGCATTCTGTGAGAATGCTTGAAACGGAAAGTAGAAAAAGGGCGCAGGAGGCAGCATTTGAAACGCTGCTCCTGCGCCTGATTTCTTTCAGACCTTGTTCTTACTCGCCCATGTCGCGGGAGTTTGCACTGTTAATGATCTGTCCGGTTGCTTCATTGATGAAGTCAACAGCGATGTTCTCTACCTCGGTGCCATTGA
>JBJDYH010000269.1:0-8396 GCA_051867135.1 Faecousia sp.
AGCGGGTTGCCAATGGCACAGAAAAGGCCACCCGGTTGGGGGCCGGGTGGCCGGGGAGGGAAATCGCTGCTCAGATGACCTGAGGTAGCTAGCTTCCGATGATCGATTGTAGGGTGATGCCTTCTTACTTCAATCGTTATTGCATACATGCACACGCGCATCATTCAATGGCAATATTTCTTCAATGGAAGAACCATAGTCATTCACGAACTCAGCAGTAACATAAATCGGAATATTCGTAACTGCCATAAGCTGATTCAGGTCATCTGGTTTGAAGACAATCGATAATAACACATTGGGGGAATGCTGGCCAACAACATATGATGCCCTTTTATGCATACATAGGGTAATTGGATGATCAGAATCGTGAAGCGATAAACAGCCAACAAGTCGACCATTTGAATAACGACGAGACTGACAAGAATTAAAGTCTATTGCGCGCTTTATGGATATGCTTTTCACTTGCGTTAGTGCAACTTTCTTACATGTAAGTTTTCTCCATTTGAGCATAACACAATCATTGGCTATGACCATTTTTATCTTCTTCTGTTCGAAAGCAACAATTACAAAAAAAGGACAACGAACAAAATAACGATAAGCATATTGAACAATTCAAACATTATTCCCCTCCTTCGGTCATGCTATATTCATCCATCCTAATCACTTATCTTTCATAACCAACACATAGGTTGCTGCATCATCAACTGATCCAAAAAACTGACTGCCCATATTGGCAAACGCTTCATCCATGCCCACCATCAAACCATCTAGGCCATTTGATTTGAGTGCATATGTAAATCCGCTACTCATATAGGCAGTGATTGCACTGGTGCTCAATGCTACAACTGCTGTATGTGCTGAAGCAGCAAGTATTTCAGTGTCTGATTTCCTTTCACTTTCGGGAGAAGCTAGATTATCCAGAGTCCCCGCGATAAATGTACCTAAGCCTGAACCACCTGCACCACCAAGCCAAGTTCCGAGAGCACCAGAGAATTTTCCTGCAATGCTCTGCACGAGACTGCTAACAGAACCTCCGATAAACCCGCTGAAATAGTGTCCTCCCGCTTTTTCATTGAAATATCCTCCTATTAGGCCGCCGCATGCTGCACCAAATACAAATGTTGCTGCAGTACCACCTGTTCCTACAATGATTGCCGCTGCTGAAGCAACAACAGCAACAGTTCCAATCACTTTACATGCAGTATCTAGAATACTGCTCCATGACCACAGCCCATACGGATCCGTACGGTTGATGGGATCATTATTGCAATAGAGATATTGACGATTCCCCCAAACGTCTCCATTGGCATCAAGCATATCAGTAGTGTCAGCATTAACAAAACGCTTCCAATCTGAAGCATAGTATCTACTTTGCAGATAATAAATCCCCGTCTCTTCGTCGTACACATACCCGCGATAGCGGAAGGGATTGATCTTACCCAGAGTGTTGACCATGGTGCCGGAGCAGCTGATGGGACGGCCCCAAGCATCATACACATAGCTGACAACCACCGCGCCTGTGCTATCGAGAATGGCAACAATATCACCCTGAAGGTTATGCACATAGGCATACTTGGTGCCATTATACTCTACAATAGCTGGCTTATTGCTGGCATCATAGAAGAAGTGCAGATCATCGTTGCCCTTTGTCATGTGCACGATGTTCTTGCCGTGCAGGGTATAATTTGTCACCTCCCCATTGACCGTTTTCTGTACTCTCAGGCCATTCTCATTATACACGAAACTTGCGTCGGTGTCAACACTTTCCATGCGTGCCAGTTGGCGTCCTTTTTCCCAGGTATACGTAACCGTCAAACCACCCCACGAACAAACACGGCCAGCAGGGCGACACAACCCTGCTGGCCAAATCAAATTAAGACGAAGCCCTGCAAGAAACCGGAGCAACCCAGGGAAGCAGACCATCTGCATCCACGCCGCCCTTAGCTGCCATATCAATCAGCCAGGTCAGATACCGCCAGGGATCCAGCCCGTTCTCAATCGCCGTCTGAATCAGGCTGAAGATGACCGCGCTGCCCTGAGCACCGCCCGGCGTGTTGGCAAAGAGGAAGTTCTTCCTGTCGATCACGAAGGGCTTAATACTGCGTTCAGCACGGTTGTTGCTGATCTCCAGCCGACCATCCAGGAGGTAGTTCAGCAGGTAGGCCTTCTGGTTTTTCAGGTATTCCATCGCGCTGCCCCAGGGGGACTTGGTTGAGTAGTGAACCGATTCAACCCACCTGAAAAGCTCGTCCAGCACAGGTTTGGCCTGTTCAAGACGCTGCGTATAGCGTTCTTCAGCGGGCAGGTTGGTCAGCTTCTGCTCAATGGCAAAGAGCCGGTTGCAGAAGTCAAGCCCCTTGCGGATGTTCTTTGCGGAGGCATGGCCCTTGGCAATCGACTTGAGCGCCTCGTCGAACTTACGACGCGCATGAGCCCAACATCCCACCACAGTAATCTCCTCCGGCAGCTTGTGGTAGCCCGCGTAGCCGTCCGTGTGCAGATAGCCCCGGAAGCCCTCCAGGAAGGCTGTTGGATGCTTCGCGCCCCGTCCTGGCTGGTACTCGTACAGCACAATGGGACGCTCCACGTTGCCGTCGCAGCTGAGCCCGCCAGTCCGGTACAGCCACATGTAGCTCTCGGACTGCGGCTTTTTCCCTGGCTCATGCAGTACCTGCAGCGTCGTTTCGTCTGCGTGGAGCACTTCACGGCGAAGGAGCTCCCTGTGGAGCGCATTGTAGACCGGCGTCAGGTAATCTGCCGCAGCCCGCAGGATCCAGTTGGACATGGTCTGACGGCTCAGCGGGATCCCCTGACGCTTCAGCTCTTGCTCCTGGCGGTACAGCGGTGATCCCATGACAAACTTCTGCACCATGATGTGAGCAATGGCTTCCGCCGTGGCGAAGCTCCCACGAATGACAGCCTTCTCCCGATCTGTACTGGTAACGGGAGTTTCAATCCCCTTGGTATCGCACCGGCGGCAGGCATATGCGTTCTCGGCCATCCCTCAGCACAAGGCTGAGTGCTGGCTACGCGGGTGCAATGCAAGCATTGCATCCCGCTAGTCGGCGTAAACGCCTCCCTTAATGTACCGATGCTCCACCACAACGACCTGTGCCGGGATGATCTTGAGCTTGCGGACGACCTCTTTGCCGATCTCATGCATGGTCTCACCGCAGATGGGGCATTCCAGCTCCTCCTGGGGGACACGATGCTCAACCACTTCTGTTGCCACACCATCCGGCAGATTGTCCACGAGGTCAGGCGTAAGCCTGACTAGCGACAGCGATTGCTTGCAATCGCCGAGCGTAGCCAGCGCACAGCCTTGTGTTGTGTGATGGCCGATGTGTGTACTCGTGCTTCTTGTGGCGCTTGTGAGCCGCGACAAGGGTTTCCTGCCTGTCCTGGGCCGCCTCATGGTCAGCGATGACCTCGGCCTCGTTGAACAGGAAGCTCAGCTGCTGGCTGCCGTCGTCCACGGTCTTCTCACTGGACGCGCCGAAACGCTTGTGTTGCGCCAGCCGCAGCGCTTCCGTCAGTGCGTTGACTTGCTGTTCCAACTCAGACACCTTACTCTGGGACGCATTCAGGTCGGCCTGAAGCTGCTCGTATTCCTCGCGGGAAACCATGTCAGCAGTATGATCTTCGGGTTTTTGTGCCATGCGTTTCCCTCCGTCCAACGGCGATTTCTCACCTCGTTTTTGCTGCTTCCATGATACCATATCTGCAGCAAATTGGACAGGGGCAACCAGTATTCCACCAAAACGCAGGCTGTATTTCCGCTGCATTTTCCGGGGTTTACACAATTTCCAGTCCCTTGACTGTTTACACAATTTCCAGTCCCTTGACTGGCTTGTGTGCCTTGGGCTGGTCGATGCTCAATCCCTCCATGAGCCAGCGGTACTGTTGCGGCGTCAGCGCACGGGCTTCGCTTTCCTTGCGCGGCCATTGGAAGCTGCCACTCTCCAACCGTTTGTACAGCAGTACAAAGCCGTTGCCTTCCCAGTACAGCGCTTTGATCCGATCCCGCCGCCGTCCGCAGAACAGGAACAGCGTGTTGCTGAACGGATCCAGGTCAAACTCCAGCTTCACCAGCGCTGACAGGCCGTCGATCCCCTGCCGGAGGTCGGTGTACCCGCAGCAGATGTACACCTTCTCCGCACCGGTGAAGTCACTCAGCATGACTTCACCACTCGCAGCACGGCCTCTACGGTGGCGGCGTCTGCGCCGTTGTGGATGGACAGTTCCATGCCGCCTATTTGTACCGTCACGGCGATGCCGCTGCGATTCTTGGCCTGCGGTGTGATCTCTGCAAACCTGTTTTCCGCCTGGTTCTGCGCCAGCTCGTACAGCCGTCGCTGCCACTTGTAGTACGTCTGCTCGCTGACGCCATTTTCCCCGCACCATGTCTTTACGCTCAGCCCGCTGCTCCGGCATGCTGATACCCGTTCTGCCCACTCACTTAGCTTTCGCTGCTGGTTTACTGTCTGTAGCCCTGTTTCCATATATGCTCCCCCCTGATTAACGGATTCTATCCACACAGTATCGCTGACTCGCTGATACTGTGTGGAGTCTCTCTATATTGTCAGGGGGACTGGATGGAATGGGGTAGGTGCGAGTTTATTTGACGCTTACCGTGCAGGGTATAATTTGTCACCTCCCCATTGACATTTTTTGTACTCTCAGGCCATTCTCATTATACACGAAACTGGCTGTTGTGTCAATGCATGGGAAAGGCCACCCGGTTGGGGCCGGGTGGCCAATGGAGGTTGAAGGCGAAAAGCGCTCTGCTACTTTCGCTTATTCATAATCAATCCATGGGTGTTATCCAGAGCAACTCGCCGGCATATCTATAGGCGCTGATGAATCAAATCATTGCTCACTGTGTGGCTTCATCATGGGGAATGGGAATATCTGGAGAATTGACTCGGAACTTGAAGGAAGTGTGTTTCGAGAGCAATATAGATAGAGACATCGAATTATTGGTTAACAAGTGCTCATGTGGTATTGCGATCGGTAATACATAGAACTGAGTACACTCTACCCCGAGTTTAGGCGTAGGATACAATAGAGCATCATTATTGATTATGGAACCGGGAATACTACACGCGGCTCCCTGCAGTGTCCAATACTCTTTGGATGTATTCGTTACTTTGATGCGCAATGTCACCAAATCAAAGAGTTCCGGTTCCGAAGTCAAACAAGATAGGTCTCCATGTGTTCCCACATTGTCCTTTGCGGCTACCTCAACATCGATTACCTCAATCTCAACCAATTCTTTTGCATTTAGATACCTTAGATACACACTCAGCAATGCAGCAAGGAGAATAAGAGTGAGTAACATAAGCATCACCATAAGAGATATGAGTATTTTCTTCATTGTGACCTCCATTGCTATTCTTAGTTAGCATTCAACCCCATAGTTACAATCTCTAATTTGTAGTATCTCTGCTCTGAAAGATACTTTACCAGATTTGAGCGGTTGCGATCGGCTTCGTTCATTGCGTCAGTAATGCTACTGTCACCATACATATATACATTAGTGCTGGTTACATCTCCAATAAGCATGGTGTGTTGAATGGTTGTCTCGCTGGTATAGAAGAAAATGACCATGCCGGGTTTTATCTTGTTTCCAGATAGAGCATTTGACAGATCAGCAACTGTTTGAAGCGTGAACGATTCATAGCATAATGTATTGACGAGATAGTCTCTCAGTTTACTGGTATACATCCAAGCTTCGCTTGCCTCGTATTCACGGTTGAAAATCAAATTCAGCTTAAAACCATTAGTATACCATATTTCATCTTGCACCAAACCTCCAGCCTCAAGGCAATGCGAAGTGAAAATGGTACAATAATTGTACTTAGTAAGCAGATTCCAAGGGGATTTTACATGGTATTCCGCAGAACCATGTGAAGAAGTGCAGGCAGCAGCATAGTCCAGCGCCTTTTGGGGATCATATCCTTCGCAACCATTTGTATCAAGATTATTGATGGGAGAATTCCAACAATAACAGATAATGTTGGCGCCCAAAGTCCGAGATGCAGATAAAAGTACATCACCATTGGCGAATCGACAGATGTGAGGTATGTAATACCTGCTCCTGAGATAATACAGCCCGGTCTCCTCGTCGTACACATACCCGCGATACCTGAAGGGCTGGATCGTGCCCAGCGTGCTTGCCATGGTGCCCATCTTGCTGATGGGACGGCCCCAAGCATCATACACATAGCTGACAACCACCGCGCCCGTGCCATCCAGAAGGGCTGCAATGTCACCTTGCAAATTCTTGACGTAGCTGTACGGCGTTCCATTGTACACAACCACAGCCGGTTTGTTCTGCGCGTCGTAGAAGAAATGCAGCTCGTTTTCGCCCTGCGTCATGTGCACCACATTCTTGCCGTGCAGCGTGTAGTCCGTTATCACCCCATTTACCGTTTTCTGTACTCTCAGGCCATTCTCATTATACGCGAAACTTGCATCCGTGTCAACACTTTCCATGCGTGCCAGCTGGCGGCCTTTTTCCCAGGTATACTGCCAAGTACCGTCGTTCAGCGGGTTGCCAATCTGGTCGTAGGTGATCGCCACGCCGTTCACCGCCGTCAGCTGGTCACGCCAGTTGGCGTTGCCGTAGGTGAACACCTTGCTCTCCAGCGGTTCGCCGGTGGTCGTGCCCAACGCATACCTCTTCTTGCTCAGGATGTTGCCGCAGCAGGCAACAAAAAGGCCACCCGGTTAGGGGCCGGGTGGCCAAGGGGGCGCTGGAGTATCAGATGGACGGATCGTATGCGCCGAATCCTCCATCTGAATCAGTTGGAGAGCAACTCAATATTGAGTATGAATTTGCTTTTTGGTAGATACTCTATATATACATGGTCTCCCACCTGGATATTGTCAAGATACATAATATGATATATCTCTTGATTGATGTTGATATTGTATCCCTCTGTTACGCCGGTATCGAGACGGTATCTATGTTCGCTATTGACACATTCGGTAATCTCTTGTACATATCCTTGCTGGGGAACGCACGCGTTTTCACTCTCAAAGAAAAGGTGATAACCACCAGCGAAAAACGGTCGTCCGGTAACAAAGATGAAAACATATACGGCCGGAAGAACAACTAATATGGATATGATATTCTGTATGCGTTTTTCGCTTGAGCGAATAACGGTGCATAGTACAGGAATGACTGAAAAAATCAGAACCGCACTTGCGACAAGTATATGAAAAAGTGGGATCACCGCGTTTACCTGAAAGTAATACGAATAGCTATTACTCATAGATACGCCTCCTATCAGATTACCACACACGAACCGGACTGCTATATGTATCAGAGCCTACACTCATAGGGAGACTTGGTCCTTTTGTATAACCACTCAGCAAGTCAACAGTGAAACATACTGCGCCGGTAGCTTTAGAGGGGCTTTTGCCGGGAGCCCAGCATTGATTGATACCATATTTCCCGCCCACACTTACATCCCAAAATGGGCCGGAGTAACTATCTGGTCCTTCATAGTTTTGCACCATGCCAGAAGAAAAACATA
The DNA here is from genome assembly GCA_051867135.1 of Faecousia sp. Lineage (GTDB taxonomy): Bacteria > Bacillota > Clostridia > Oscillospirales > Oscillospiraceae > Faecousia. The sequence goes on from JBJDYH010000269.1 coordinate 7,545, forward strand.
TCGAGGTTCCTGAAATTTCCATCCCAGCATGATCATAACGGTACACTGCCATATCATCTTGTGAGAAATCCCACAGGCTTGTACAGCCATAACGAATGGCACCTCTGCTGATGCATGGAATTCCGAGAGAGATAGACACGTCCGTAACTGCAGCACCATCCGTAGCGGCAGCAGTCGCAATTGAAGCTCCAGCAGATGCGTATGCAACTCCAACAGTGACCGCAGTCGTGGTTAGTACAGTAGTTGCTACGGCAGAAGAGGTTGCAGTAGCAAGTGCTGCTGTTGCAGGAATAGATGCTCCGGCAGTCACAACCGCTGCCGCCACTACGGCAACACCAGCAACAAAAAGAGCTGCACCCAGCAAGAAACCTCCCCAATTGAACTCGCCATATGGATCAAAACCAATGATCGGATTGTTACTGCAGTAGACATATAGAGCATTGCAAGAGACGACTTTTCCTGTGCTCAGGAAACGAGTATCGTCGGCACTGAAAAAGCGGCATGAGGTTGCAGAATAATATCTTGTGCAGAGGTAATACAGCTCCGTCTCTTCGTCGTACACATACCCCCTATACCGGAAGGGATTAAGCGTGCCGAGACTATCCTTCATGCTGCCCGTCTTGCTGATGGGCCTGCCCCACGCATCGTAGGTATACTGCACAACCACATTACCACTCTGGTCAAGGATTGCGACGATGTCCCCCTGCAGGTTCTTCACATAGCTGTAGGGGATTCCATTGAAGATGACCACAGCAGGCTTGTTCTGCGCATCGTAGAAGAAATGCAGCTCGTTGCTGCCCTGCGTCATGTGCACCACATTCTTCCCGTGCAGCGTGTAGTCCGTTATCACCC
>JBJDYH010000270.1:0-8367 GCA_051867135.1 Faecousia sp.
CCGTCGTAATCCGTATCGCATGTGATAAAAACTGCATGGTCGGATTGTTCGAGCATGAACTGATACGCATCAATCAATGCAGTTGGCTTTGGCTTAGTGCTTAGCAGGATTTCTTTGTCGCAATGCAGCAACGCTTCAAAGTAGCGTCCTCTCCATACGCGAGACCACTTGATGCTGATCTCCTCAAATGGGATTATGCATTCAAGTGTGGCTTCGGGATATCGAAGTCTGACAGTCTCAATGATTTCAGCAACGTATGTACCGAAACCCAGAGTCATTGACGTAGAGAAGTGAGTCACCCCCTGCTCCAGAAGACTTTTGATCACTTCTTTGATGTGCGCTTTGGTGGCAATGCACCGGGAATCATCTTCGTCTAGTCCGAAAGAAAACTCCATTGCCCGCTGAGAGATAAAACAGCATTTTTTGTGTTCCATTGAAGGCTCTCCTTAATATGTATTACGCTTTACATGACAGCGCACATTACATTATAAGGATAAGGATTTGAAGTAAAAAATGCTGTTGGAAAATGTCGAATCAGGTCTAAGAAGTTAGAATTCGCTCGAATTAGTCTCGTGCATCAATCAGCGGGTGTCCGCTTATCATGCCCTGTTTTACTTGCAAAGAAGCTCCGCATCACGATTCTACATCACTCGTGGCACTCATCACGAATAAAGTCGTAAAGGGCTTCCGGTTCTTTTAAGCACCATTCTTTTTTCATGTCCTCTGTCCAGACCTTGTAATCCGGTGTAGCCTCATGCAGCCACCAGTCGATGTATTCATACTTATCGTTCATGGCTTCCTTGAGGACTAGCAAGAGGGCTTCGAAATACTTGTTCTTGACGCCAAATATAAAGTGGCCATCGCCTACAAGGTCAAGGGCTCTGCCGAATTCGGCATCGGTTTCAGACTGCTCTTGAATCATTTGGAGTGCCTTGCAGAATGCTTCTTTTGAAATCATACTTGTTCCTTCCACCTGAGCAGCTGTGTGATTGCCTCTTCCCGAGTATTGGGATTAACTACCCATGCGAAGAACATTTGGATGAGTTGTTCCATGTTGATTCCCATGGGCTGGATCAGTTCCTCGACCTGCCTGAGCAGTTCGGCGTCAACCTCAATTTCTATTGTTTCCAGGTTCTCTTCCATTATGGACACGCCCCTTTCTGGGATTCACGGTTATCTAACTCGCTTTGGAATGCTGCTTGGAGCCTTCGCCATTCCTCAGCGTTGGCTACTTGAAACAGGGAGGAGGTCAGATAATTCTCAATATCCTTAACTGCCACAGTTAAAGTATGATTGTCAAATGCCGCATAGTGCTTCCAGATAAACTGACGCACAGCATCTGCATTTTCAGACTCCGCTGTAAGCTCTTGCCGGATGGCACTGTTGACTACGCAACCCACATCATCAGGAAAATTCTCCTCAAACCATCGATAAGGACAGAGGACGAGTTTGTCTTTTCCATCTTCTGTGATCACATAGGCAATATCCTCTTTCTCAATACGATCCAACATCTCATCAAGTTTCTCGCCGAGCAGTGACTGCTCAATTCTCTCCATCTCGCTGAGAGGGGGCATTTTTCTATGTTTCATGGGGTATCTCCTTAATATGTGTTTGTCGTAGGTTTGGATCTTCTCCTTTTTCTTCAGTGCAGTTGGAGAGCGATTTATGTCGAGTGTTGTTCTCGACCATCTCATCGAAAGTGACCGGCTCGAAGTTGTTGATATCAACGCCGGCATTCAGCATCAGAGGATTCTTTTGAATCAGGGGCCAATACTCAGCATTAGTATTGGCGTGGATGTGCCCATGAGCCATATAGCAGCGTACCATGTGCGGCCACGACATCATTGGGTAATGGCAGAGCGTCAGCTGATGCTTGCCGTCTGTAGTGTAGAGCAGATTGTTGGTGCTTTCAAACCAGGCTGAGAGATCGCATTTCTTGATCCATTCCCGGTCATGATTGCCGATGATAAGATGCTTCTTTCCTCTGAGCTGCCGTAGGTATTCCTCCGGCGGCTTTTCATTTCGGAACATCAAATCACCAAGGATATAGACTGTATCGGCATTGGTGACCTTCTTATTCCATTTTTCGATAAGACACTCATCCATCTCATCAATGCTGGAAAAAGGGCGATTACAAAGTCGGATAATGTTGCGATGCCCCAAATGAAGGTCGCTTGTGAAGAATACCATGTGTTTTCACCTCACTTCGTGTTTACTGAAGTTCAATTTGAGTCAAGGGCTTCCAAACGCAGCGCGGGACCATCTTTTCTTCATCCTCCCGTGAAAGGTTTATGAACGCCTCAACATCTTCGTTAGGGAACCGGGATTGGCAATAGGCGGGCCATACGCCGACTGGCACAATGCCGACCTTCTCCATACCTAATAGCCGGGACTTCAACAGCTCCGCTTGAGAGATGACCACAGGCAGCCCTGCACGGTGGAGAGCCAGGAAGAACTTGATAGCCTCGACAGATCGCCAAGTGGAAGAACCGGCGACATGCAGAGAATATCCATCATTATCGGCGACAACGTACAGATCAACATGGGTGGAGTTCCCTCCGCGGCAAACTTCCCAAGGATGTCCGCCATGCCGGTTGCTGTCGTGGTACCACGTGGAGAATTCTGTTGGCGAGTCTGGGTCGATTTCTCCCAGTCCCGAATCACGACCATCTGCATGCTTGAAATACTGCTCACGAGGGGACAGCTCTGATCCGGCATAGTTATTCGCCTTGTAGCCCATAGCGCAGAAGCGATAGAAGTCGTTTGCCGTTACAGAGGGAAGCTTTGATTTGAGCTGTGTTTTATCGCTCACCGCACATTCAACAAACTCATCCACTTCCTCTTGGGAAAGATTCTCAAAGTATTCTGTCCGCCCTTCAGGATAGAGCTCCCACAGATCCTTCCGCAGAATCGTTCCAGTCCTATGCCTTGCCGGTAAGTTCTTCTCAACGATCTCATTGTATGTCCCTTCTTCAAGAGCGTCGATGCTGTTGTGGACTGACTCGATCAACCATTCAATGAATGGAGATACATCGTTTGTCAACGCGCTTTTTCGAACGCTTCCTTCCTGCTCAAGCACATGCTGGTGCTTCAGCAGTACCGCACGATAATGACTGTTCTTGTCCTCCACAGCATCAAGCTGATACCATTCGATTTCATCAGGGAACATCTCTCGCCAATACGCCTCATACTCAGCGTAGTTCTTGATATCTCCTTCTGCCAGTAAGTCGAGGTAGCCGCCGAACTGTTCAGCAAAGTCATCGATGGAACCGCGCCGTGCGCATAGCCAGAGAGACTTTACGCCGTTTTCTGAGATAGGCTTGAGTCTCTCAAGCAGAGCGAATAGCTCGTCCATTAAGTAATAGCACCGTTCCGTGTAAGTCATGGTGCAGTTAACATTTCTATACTCTGCGCGGCGCAGCCACTCAATGTAATGATAGACTTGCGGTTGAGCCAATTTTTCACTGATTTTCAGGTTCATTGCTATCGTTGTCAACCTCCATTTCCTCAGAGTAAAACTCTTTCATGTCGTCTAACCGCAGACAAGACAGGCACCCTCTTTGGCCTGTCCAGGGATCTTCGCCTTCTGGGTAAGCGGCACCACAGTCGATGCCAATGAGCCCCTTTCCATACCAAATGCGCATCGGATTGTCATCCTGGTAATGATAGGTACCGGTGTGTCCGAAGATTATGGTCCCATCGCAGGGATGATCTTCATATCCCGTGAACCGATGCCACAAAGCAAAGGATTCTACCGTCCTGTAGCTTGCAAATTGGCGATATACCTTGAAGAGCTCTGCGGGAGCGGCATGCGCGAGAATGAAACGCTGTCCATTCACAATTACTTCTTCGTTGAGTGGCAGCTTACTAAGGTACTCAAATATCTCGGTTCTGGTAGTTTTCTTAATATGCTTCAAGTAGTAATGGGTAATACCGCCACCATTCTGATACCAAAGCGCCAGGCGGCGTTCCTGCCTTAACTGCCACCCAAACTCATAGTCCTTATGTTCGTAGTACAGGGCGTCGAGCATCATGTACTCGTGGTTACCAAGGATCATCTTTACATTGGGCATGGCCATGAGTTTTCTGAGGATCTTAATGCCGTCAGGGTTTCTGTCGATCACATCCCCCAGCACATAGAGTGTATCCTCTGGTTGAAGGTTGATTTGTTTCATGATGGATTCGAAGCGCCGTTTTTGCCCGTGAATATCTGAAAGAACATATATCATGATAGTCTCGCTACCTCCTTTGCAACACGAACAATTACCATAAGCGCCACGAAATAGCCAGGTATTTTTCGAGAGGAAGACTATTTCAAGTATCTGAGTTTTCTTCCCCAGACGCCGCATTGTTCATAAACATGGCACGGCACAGAGCCGCGTATTTACCTACCATTTCAGGATAGGTGTAGTATATATGCCGATAGAGTTTTTTGCTGAGTTCCAGAAACTCTTCCTGGTCTCCAAAGTCCGAGAGGCCATCCATGATTTGTTGTATTTCCTGCTGATCTGTAATCTGATTGTTCATCACAGCATCCACCAGTATGGAATACTGATGGAATGCTGTCCGCCTCAGCAATTCAATCCCTTCGACAGCCGAAGCGATTTTCTGAAAAGCACTTTGATAGTCGCTCATGTTATATTCCCCCATCTGTCAGCCATCTCCAAAGATGTCGTTACAAAATTCGGTATAGTCAGGATCGGGTGTGATAGTGAATGCCTCCCAATCCTTCTGTGCTTCAGTTCTGTTCTGGAATCTCCTTTCCGGCTCGCCCAGCTGGTTTCGAAAACCGGCTGGTCCACCAGTAAGAATACAGGGAAAACCCCAAAGCATATTGCCTACATCTTTCCATTGACCAATAGTTCCTGCATATTGCAAATTCGTAAATACCGCCTTTGTTGCACGGAAGTATTCTCTGTCACAAGCGAACCAGAAGTGTTCCGACTCTACTTTCTCACAGCGCATGGCATATGGCCAACGCCATGTGTTGAGATGCTCCCAAGCGTAGTTGTCCAATGTGATTATCTCCTTATGGAGCAGCTGCGCCGGGACTAGCAGGGGCGTTTCTCGATACGCCACCTTGTGCGTTACATCGTGCTGACCAAACTCAAAGGCTTGAAATGCCGAAATCAGTTCAGAGAAGCGGTCATGGAAATCATCGTCATTACTAAGCTGAGCAATGAAATCCCGAATCTCATCTAACGTGCCGTAATAATATTTCCCGAAACTGGTGAATGCTGCGGCGGAGTAGTCATCCAGTTCTAACCGATAGTAATCCGAGGCTATTTTAGATTCCATCGCACGGGCCCCCATCTTCCTGGGCTTTAGAGAGATTGAGCTGAGATGCGGCTTCGAAGTCATGGAACAGGAAGTGCAGTTTGTCGATCCTCTTGTTGATGTGCCAGTGGCCGCACATCCAGGCATCATATGCGAGTTGCTCTTCAATCTCATCCAGCCAGTGCTCCGTACTGTCATCTACCGTGTCTTGGTTGATCATCGGCAGAAATGCCTCAACAGGTTCATACTTGAAAGGGCAGGTGTGGGAGAGAACTACATCGACTTGTCTGTTCTCTTTCACCTGCTTCTCCACATATGCCTTGATCGCTTCGGAAGGCTGCTCATCAGGCCACCACCTGTAGCCACGCATAAGCCGATAATACTTGTCCACACTATACGCACCGCCGATGACGAGGTGTTTTAATCCCTCGATGGTGAAGATGTCGCCATCTCTTGCGAATAGTAGATTTGGATAATCCTCCTCATACCAAACCTGTCCACCGCACCATTCTTTTTGCTTATATGTAGGCAGATTTGCGGGGCGAATTTCGTGGTTGCCATGAATGCAGAAGATGGTGGGTTTCAACTTCCGAAATGCCCTCTTCAGCTCACCATCGCGCTCGTCGCCAAAGTAGTTTGCTCCAACATCTCCAAGGACAACCACGGTATCTTGCTCAGTGAGCCGCATGCGATTGCAAAAGCGGCTTATTTCATGTTTGGAGCCATGGGGATCGCCGGTATAATATATCACTTGCTGCTATCCTTTCTCTTCTTGAGTTTCTGGAAGAATATGTGCTCGGGCGACAAATCTATTTCTGCCCCACAAGCGCATTTCACGATAACGACCTCTTCCACAGATGTAGGTATGAAGGTGAAAGTATCTGCTCCACCGAATGTACCGGTATAGCGATTGCCGTCTTCTACCCGATACTTGCACGCATGGTTTTTCTGCCAATCACGCAGTAGGCTTTCCTGTTCGTCGTCAAGTGTGAAGCTAATCATATGGCAACCTCCCGAGTATTTGTCGTGGCTTAATATGATTATCACACAGCACCTGTCCGATAATCATCCCTGGTTCTGTCCATTATACCAGCTTCTTTTGGGTCAATCTTGTCTGCCGCAAAAATATAGTTATAAAATTGAAAATTGTAGTAACGGGAACTCTAAACAATGCCTCAATTCTAAACCATCAGTTACTTTCTTGGCCTCTGGTCGATGGTGCAGCCATGTGGCCGGCAGTATAATTACTTTTACTTCTTATGAAGATGAACGGCCCTGACTCGCAGCGAAGTTTTGGTGGCAACGAGTACGTCCAGCAAGACGTTTTTTTCATACTCGCTGCAATCGATGAGGATCGCTGAGAATTCGTGATTGGAGACTTTCACGGTATTTTCCAAACTATCAATGAGCAGTTCGTCCGCCGTTACATGAAGGGCGTTTGCAATGCGAACCAATGTTTCGACACTCATGTGGCGTCTACCAGTTTCGCAATAGCTGATATGGGTAGGTGAGCAGCTCGCCATTTCCGCGAGTGCTTGTTGTGAAACACCTTTACGCTTGCGAATAACTTTGATTTTCTTGCCAAGAGCCTCTTTGCTGAATTCCATGGTACATTACCTCCTTAAAAAATAAGCGAGATAATTATACCTAATAGACGATATTACCGTTTTTAGACTATATATCGCTTCGCCTTCTGTTGATATAATTTCAAAAAAATCAGTCAATAGGCGATATGGAGGTGGGGCTTATGAGTGACAACAGTCTGCTTAACAAACAGATTGGCAAACGAATTCGTGAGGCCCGTCTACAGAAGAAGATGAGTCAGGCGGATTTGGCAGAAGGGGCACATATCCATCTTTCCCATGTCAGTGACATTGAACTTGGGAAAAAGGAAATGCGGCTTTCAACCTTTATCCGCATTGCGGAGACGCTGCAAGTTTCGTCCGATCAGCTGATTCGCCCGGACATCCCAGAAGTTAATACGATACAGAGCAATGAGTTGGCTCAGATCTTGAGTGATTGTACCCCCAGCGAGCGGGAATCAATATTGAAAATCGTTGCGGAGTTAAAAGCCTCTCTGCATCAAAACAGAAGTGAATACGATACCTGACAGGTCGATATTTGAAATATCGGCCTGTTTTTTTTCGCATTTCTTAACCAGCGGCTAATTGGTTGGCTGCTGGTTAATTGGCTTTTGTAGGCAATCAAAATATAATTACCGCAAAGATATGCTGGGTACTGGTGTACCTGCCAGAAAAGAGGATCATACATGGAGGAAAAGAAGCCAAACACGCAACTGAGCACAGTTGACGAAGCCCCTCAGTTCTCGTTGATTTTTGCGGATGATTCAGAACAGATGCGGAAAATTGCCGAGCATAAGGCATGGCTTCAACGCATTCGTCATGAGCGGCCAAACCCGGCGCACCACTTCAAGGTTGCGGTATATATCCGCTACTTCAACCAAACGAAACATGAGAACTACCTGGACTATCATATTAAGCAGTTCGAAGATACCCTGGCACTCTGCGCCAATTGGGAGTTTGTCGGTTTCTATATTGACGAAGGGAGTACACCGCCCAATATGGAATCTGCTCCGGAGTGGTGCCGCCTTCTTGATGACTGCATGGAAGGAAAGGTGGACTTAATCATTACCCAAAAGGTTTCGAACGTATCCAAGAAGAGCCACGAGATTTCACTCTGTGCCAGACTACTCGCTCAGCAAGAACACCCGATTGGGATCTACTTTATTTCCGAGGATATGTTCACGTTGGCCTCCTACTACATGGAAGACATGAGAGATACGTTTTTTCTCTCTGACATAAGCCAAGCAACAATTTCTGACAACGAAGTCCCGCGGGAGAAGCTGCATGATTGAAAACTATAATCAAGATAATCGGAAGAAGAAAAGAGACAGGATCAAACAGCGGATTCAGGTCACTGTCGACGAAGAAAACTACGAATACTATCCTGCCCAAAAGCAAGTGGATTTTTACGATACAGAGGTCCACCAGAAGGTTGCGGCATACTGTCGTGTATCTACAGACAGCGATGAGCAGCAGTTTTCCTTTGAACTCCAGAAGAAATACTATG
>JBJDYH010000271.1:0-31949 GCA_051867135.1 Faecousia sp.
GGAAAGCATTACCATCCCCGAGGGCGTGACCGCCATTGGCGAAAGCGCGTTCTCCCTGTGTGAAGCTCTGAAAAGCATTACCCTCCCCGAGAGCCTGACAGCCATTGGCGCGAACGCCTTCGATCGCTGCTTCAGTCTGGAAAGCATTGTCATCCCCGAGGGCGTTACCACCATCAGCAACGGTGCGTTCTCCTGGTGTGAAGCTCTGAAAAGCATTACCCTCCCCGAGGGCATAACCACCATTGGGGAAGACGCATTCCTTTACAACTACGCGCTGGAAAGCGTTACCCTCCCCGAAAGCCTGACCACCATTGAAAAAGCCGCGTTCTACGGATGCACCAGTTTGAAGAATGTCACCCTCCCCAAGGGCGTAACCACCATCGGTGAGGTCGCGTTTATGCGGTGCACCGGCATGGAAAGCATTACCCTCTCCAAAGGCGTAACTACCATCGGCGCCAGTGCGTTCGCGGATTGCCGCAGCCTGAGCAGCGTTACCTTTACAGGCGATGCGCCCAGTATTGACGGTTCCGTGTTCCACTACACAACAACCACAGCCTACTATCCTGAGGGCAACGAAACATGGACTGCCGATAAACTGGTGAACTATGGCGGAACGGTTACATGGGTGCCTTATACGCTCCCCGGCGTGACGGTTTCCGGCACGGTCACCAGCTTCGGAGCCGATACGGAAGATGTAACCATCCAGCTCATTCCCAGCGGTGAAACCGAAGCGGCTTATACGGTTACGGTTCAGGGCAAATCCGCTGCCTTTACCATGGAAAATGTGGAAGCCGGCAGCTATACCCTGAGAGTATCCAAGACCAAGCACGCGGCAAGAGAGTATACCGTTACAGTCGATTCCGAGGATGTTACCCAGAACGCCCAAATTCTCCTGTACGGCGATGTTACCGGCGACGGGCTGGTCAACTCTGCGGATGCCACCCAGATCAACCGGTACTTCAGCGGCAAGTCTTCCGTATTGACCAGCGGAGACAGCGAAACCCAAGCCTACCGCTTGCTGGTTGCCGATGTATATTCCAAGGATAATACCATCAACGCGACGGACGCCACCCAGATCAAGCGCCATTTCAGCGGCAAATCCTCTGTATTCTCCGATCTCCAATAATCACCCAACCGCCCCCAAAGGTGTAAGCCTTTGGGGGCGATTTTCGTATCCCCATGCGCCGTCCCAAAGCCTACGGCATTTCCCCAAATCGGGGCTGTAGGGAATGCATTCATGCATTCCGCTTGCCGCACCCGGTTTTCTGCGGCGGTGGGTTTGGGGTTTGCGGCGGGAGCAGCTAAACGCCCTACGGCGTATAAACAAGATTCCCAATCGTAGGGGCGAGCATTGCTCGTCCGCTTGCCGCACCTATTTTTCTGCGGTGGTGAATTTTGGGTTTCGGGCGGGTCAAGACCCGCCCCTACAAAGGGCTGGTGCATAACCGTACCCCCTGTAGGGGCCGGTCTCGACCGGCCCGAAACCGAAAACCACCACCGTACCAAACGCAGCGCCACGCGGGGCGTTCCCCATAGGGTGAAAAAATGCGTACCGGGTTGCCGGTACGCATTTTTGTGATTGGTTTTTATCCCAGAAAAGCCTCGTCGGCATTGTTCAGGGCAAGGGCGCTCATCAGCACCAAAACATCCGCGTCTTGGAAGTCTACCAAATAGGGCAGGGCGTTGGAATTGAGCACCCGAAGGTCGATCAGGGTGATTTTGGCGTAATCCCCGATAAACAGGGGAGCGATGGAGCTGCCAAAGGAGTCCCGGAAGATGACCAAATGCTTGTCCGTGGCGGCGTTGGGGTTTTCAATGACCACAAGGCCGTTTTTCGCGCCGGAGAGGAAGATGTTGTAGTCATCGTCGCTGCCCAGCAGCGCCATGTTGTAAACCTCCTCTTTGGGCATACCGTCCACCGTAATGGAAACGCCGTCAAAGAGGCTGCTTTCCATGACATACATGGTATCGGGCTTTATATGGGGCAGGGCGGCCTGAGCGTAGTACACGCCGTAGAAGGGCTTGTCCACCTTAGTTTTCACAAAGTCCGTTTGATTAGGGCCATTTACCCCCATGGCCTGACACAAAAGCTGAACCGTGGGGATCAGGTTTTCCTGCCGCCAATGGGTATCGGTGCGGTAGTAGTCGCTCAGCTCCAAACTGCCGGTAATGTCCACATACTCCGCCCAGGAAAGACCCTCCCGGAGCTTTTCCTCCAGAAAGGAATAGTCCATGCTGGGGTAGCCGTATTTTTCGGCCAGATAATAGCTCTTATCCGGCACCATGGACACATAGAACCTGCCGCCGCTCTGGGAAAGGACGCTCCCATAGAGCTTGTTCAAAACGGCAATTTTCTGGTCTACCGCCAGCACATCGGAAGACCCCATGGTGTTCAGCACCAAATCCTGCTTGGCAAGGTAGCCGTCCTTATAGTAATAGCCGTTGTTGTCCTGATTCATAAGCACATAGCCGTGGAACAGCGCCTTGATGCTGCGGAAACTGTCCCGCAGGGGGAACTGATCCAAAGCGAAGTCTTCAAACCCGGCCATAAAGGGGTGCGCCCCGGTTTCGTCGGTGCCGAATACGGTATCCGCATTCAGTTCCGGCATTTGCGCCAGCGGACGCTTTTCCGCGGCGGAGTAAGCCTTGGCCGGGCTAAGCCATGCAAACAGCACCAGCCCCAGCCACAGGGCGGTCACCAGAGCGGTGCCAACGGCTCGAATGGAAAGTTTCTTCATATTCTCGCCTCCTTAGAAACGGAAATACAGGAAGGGGCTGAAAGAGCCGTCTACCAGATAAGCGGTGCATACCAGCAGCAGCCCAGCCATGAGCACCACTTCCAGCACAGCGCCCACTTTGGTTGCCCCAACCTTGGCGGCGGTATTTTTTACCACCGGTGTTGCGCCCACAAAGGCGGCAATAAACAGAATGGCAAAGCTTTGCAGATAGTAAAGGGTATCGCCGTTGACAAAGGGCAGGCCGTTCAGGCCAAACATATCCTTCAGCACGGTAATCGCGGAGTAGTCCGCATGGTTGAAGATGACGAAGCTGATCAGCACCAAAAACAGCACATAGCCGTGGCGCACAGCGCCGGGGAGCTTCTTGAGAGCCGGCACCCATTTTTCAATCATCAGCAGCACGGCGAACATCAAGCCCCACAGCACAAAGTTCCAGCTTGCGCCGTGCCAAAGGCCGGTGAGCATCCAAACCGCCAGGGTATTGAACACCCAGCGGAGCCTCCCTACCCGGTTGCCGCCCAAGGGGATATACACATAGTCCCGGAACCAGCTTCCCAAACTCATGTGCCAGCGCCGCCAGAACTCCTGAATGGAAGAAGAGATATAGGGATAGTTGAAGTTTTCAATAAAGTGGAAGCCCAGCATACGGCCCATGCCGATGGCCATATCGGAATAGCCGGAGAAGTCGAAGTAAATGTTCATCATAAAGGCGATGGCGTACATCCAGCTAAATACCACGCTCTGATTGCCGGACTTTTCAAAAATATCCATCAGCAGAGCGAAGTTGTCCGCGATAATGACCTTTTTGGCAAGGCCCACAAGGAAACGGCGCATGCCCAGAGAGAAATCCTCCCAGCTATGGTGCCTGCTTTCCAGCTCCCGCACCACATCCACATATCGGACGATGGGGCCGGCAATGAGCTGGGGGAATAGCGCCACATAAGCGCCGAAGGTAATCAGATTTTTCTGGGCGGGAACATTCCCCCGGTACACATCAATGGTGTAGCTCAGGCATTGGAAGGTATAGAAGCTGATGCCGATGGGCAGCGCCAGCCGCAGCAGAGGGATGCTCAGGTCGGTTACGGCATTGAAGCTGTCAATAAAGAAATCGGCGTACTTAAAAATGCCAAGGAGCGTCAGGCTGACCACAACGGATACCACCAGCCACAGCTTTTGCGCCTTGCGCTTGCCCTCGTTTTTGCCGATGAGCAGGCCGCAGAAGTAGAAAAGCAGGATGCTGGCAGCCATGAGCAGCAGGTAGACAGGCTCGCCGTAGCCGTAGAAGAAAAGGCTGGCAATGAGCAGCACCGTATTCTTAAAAGGGCGGGGTACGGCAAAGTAAATGAGCAGCACCGCCGGCAGGAAATAGTATAAGAAAGGAATACTGGAAAACAGCATTGACTTACCTCCGGGTTGTAAAAAAGGCAGCAAACGAGCCGCTTGCTGCCTTTTGGTTGAAAAATTACATCAGGTCTGCTTCCGCAATCAGAGTAGCGGTGGGGTAAGCGGTGGCGATCGCGTCAGCCAAGGGGTTCAGGAAGTCGCCCATGGAGCCTGCCATGCCGGCCTTACCGAAAGCCATCAGGATGTAGCCGTCTACGGAGTAGAAAACTACCTTCTCGGGGAAGCCGCAGAACCACTGGTTGTTCACAACAGCATCCTTGTAAGCGTTTACAAAAGCGTCAACATCGCCGTCAATCTTGAAAGCGCCTACGGTCAGGCTGTTGGCGTTCATCATGTGCATCATGGAAGCAGCGTCGGTGATGCTGCTCAGCTGAGCTTCGGGAACCAGAAGAGCATACATCAGAGCATCGGTATCGGTAACAGCAATGGCGCCGGGGCCCTCCATGCTCGCGGTGTCGCCGCTGCCGCCGCAAATAGGAGGACGGGCATCCTCAGCATAGGCGTTGAAAATGTTCTGCAGCAGCTCCGCAGCAGTAGCGGTGGTGGGCTCGGGAACGGTGGTTTCCTCGGGAGTGGTTTCCACAGGAGTGGTCTCGGGAGTGGTTTCGGGAGTCTTGTCGCTGCCGGAGCAGGCAGCCAGGCTCAGAGCCATGGTCAAAACCAACAGCATTGCGATAAACTTCTTCATTTTGTTTCCTCCAAAAATTGTTTGTTCTTATGTCTTTGACGAATTTTCTTCCCTGTAAGATACAGGACAATGCCGAAAAGCACACCGGCGCAGTCGATCCCCACATCCGTCAGGCAGCCATGCCGCCCGGGAACAAAAAGCTGGATGCATTCATCCGCACAGGCAGCGGCCGCACCGCAGAAAAGGGCCAGCCATTTGCTTTTGGCAAGCGTCCCCCACAGTAGGCTCAGTACCAAGCCGAGGGAGGTAAATTCCAGGAAGTGAGCCGCTTTGCGGATCAGCCCGCCTCCGGGAGCGCCGGGCATATTGCCGCCGGAGAAAAGCTCTCCGATGGCATCCTTTACCCAATCGCTGATTTGCCCGGAGATGTTACCGGGCAGCAGGGAGTTTCCCCAAATGATGGCCAAGTTCAAAACAAGCCATGTGATATACAGCTTTTGTTTCCGGGTCATACCAGACCCTCCAGCCAGCTGAGCAGCTTACCCAGAAAGTCCAGATGTTCCTGCAGGATATTCAGCCCCAGAACAATCAGAATCACACCGCCTGTAATTTGGGCGATTTTTTCAAAGCGGCTGCCAAAGACATTGCCGATCCCCACGCCAACGGCGCTGAAAAGGAAGGTAACAACGCCAATGAGCAAAACCGCAAGGAAAATGTTTACATCGCCCGCCATGGCAAGAGAGATACCCACCGCCAGAGCGTCAATGGAAGTAGCCACCGCCATGACAAACATGGTTTTCACACCCAAGTCGGCGTTGGCTTTTTCCTCACAGTCGCAATCGCTGCCGAAGGCTTCCTTCAGCATATTCGCGCCGATGACGCACAGCAGTAAGAAGGCTACCCAATGGTCAATGGCAGCAATGGCATCGGCGAACAACGCACCCAAGAAAAAGCCAATCAGGGGCATCAGCGCCTGAAACCCGCCGAACCAAGCGCCGCAAATGGCTTGGGCCTTTAAGGTTGCTTTTTTCATGGACAGGCCCTTGCAGATGGATACGGCGAAAGCATCCATGCTCAAACCTACCGCCAGGGCCAGCAGTTCACCAATTCCCATTTGGTTTCCTCCATAGTAACAGCGGCCCTTGCTATCGGGCCGCTTCTCTCTGTTCGGGTGCATTATATCAGCGCCAATAGGGAAAGTCAAGGGAAGAAAGGAAATAGTTTGTGAACTTTTTCTTAAATCTTTATTTTTGCTATGTTTTTTGTGAATTTTCTATGAAAAATTGGATTTTTTCTGTTTTTTCATAAGTTGTTTCCAATTTTTGAAAGGGGATTATTCATACACCGGGTACTTCCTTTGCAGCCGTTCCAGCTTTTTCAGCATGGGTACGCCAATCAGCGCCAGAAAGGCAGCGGTAGCGCCGCCGTGAACCAAATCCATGGGAAGACCGGTAAGATAGTACCCCGCTACCAGGGGAAGCGTCAAACTCTGGGCGTTCCAGGTAACGGCGGAGGAGAAATTCATAATCCCCCCATACACCACAACGGCAACCATCGCCCCGAAAATGCTCAGACCCAGCCAGCCGGGGGTGCGCCTGCGCAGCAGCAACCCGGACAAAAAGCCGCAAAAGCCCATGGCGAACATCTGCCAAGGTGTCCAAGGCCCTTGGGAGAAGAGCATATTGGAGGCCAGCATGGTCATGGCTCCCACAAGGAAGCCCTGCTGGGGGCCAAGGGCAATGCCGGACACAATGGTGAGCGCCAGAACCGGCTTAAACTGGGGCAGCATGGCAAAAGCGCTTCGCCCTGCCACACCCAGAGCGCACAGCACGGCGATGGTCACCAGCTCCCGGGGCTGGGGCTTGCGGCCCTCAAACAGCAGAACAAAGGGGGCGATACATTCCACCAGCACGGCGATGGCAATGAGATTATAGTGCTTTCCCTCCAGCGGGAAAATACCTATATAAATGGTAAGGGGAATGAGCAGCAGGCACAAAACGCTCCCCAGCTTCGCAAGGCCGCTGGTTTTGGGAAGCTTGGCGTTTTTCTTCCCCGGCGTACCCAAGCTCAGGTACAGCCCCAGCAGACAGGCAATCA
Organism: Faecousia sp.; assembly: GCA_051867135.1. Classification (GTDB taxonomy): domain Bacteria; phylum Bacillota; class Clostridia; order Oscillospirales; family Oscillospiraceae; genus Faecousia. Next base: position 6,868 of record JBJDYH010000271.1, read on the forward strand.
GCGCGGCATAGACACCAAGCTGCTGCCATCCCCGGGCGTTGATTTTCCCCCCGGAGAAAAGGTTCGCTGCATTGGTGTGGGTCAGGCAGTAGGCGGCAAGGACGAGGCTCGCCGCGCCGAAAAGGCAGGCAAAAACTTTTCGCCAAAAGGGGAGCTTGGTTTTTTTCTCCCGGGGCGGAGCAGGAGGCAGGGGAATTTGGGGCAAAGAGATATCCGTGTCCGCTTCGGTCTCCCCGCCGCAAAGGGCAATGACATCCGCTACCGTTACCGCCTCCGGCGCAAATTGCCGGGCAATGCGGTTGGCAGGGGTGGTATAGAAGGTGCTGCCGCTGAAAAATTCCCGGGGCGCGCCTTGGGCGACAATACAGCCGTCAAAGCACAGGGCGCAGCGGTGGGCGAACTCCGCGCAGAAGGGTACATCATGGCTCACCATCAGCACCGATACCCCTTGGGCGCAGAGCTTCCTGAGAATTGCGCCAAAGGTTTTTTGGAAAGAGGCATCAAAGCCCTTGGTAGGCTCGTCCAGCAACAAAATCTCCGGCTGAGTCAGCAGAACCTTGGCAAGGGCGGCTCTCTGCTGCTCACCCCCGGAAATATCGTAGGGGTGGCGGTCAAGAATAGATACAAGGCCGCACAGGGAGATTACCTGAGCAAAGCGAGGCTCCGTCTCCGGGCATACCTGCCGGAAATCCTCCCGGAGGGTATCCTTAAGAAACAGGGCTTGGGGATTTTGAGGGAGCAGGCCGATTTTTCCGTGAACGGACACCTTGCCCCGGTAGGGCTTTTCCAAACCCGCCAGCAACCGCAATGTTGTGGTCTTGCCGGCGCCGTTGCCCCCCAAAAGGGCCAGCAATTCCCCCCGCCCAAGGCGGATATCCATATTTCTTACAATATCCGCTCCCGCCTTTTCGTAGCGGAACCAAAGCCCACTCCCTTCCAGCACCGTTTCCCCGGCTTCGGGGATATCCCTTTCCGGCAGGGGGGAGAGGGGCTGCTCCAACGCCCGGTTTTCCAGAAACTTCCGCCCTTGGGTTACGGACACGGGGCAGCTCAGCCGGGTTTCCACCCCGGCCCAAATCTGCATGGCGGCGGGCATGGCATGAAACAGAGGGCTTTTTTGGGACTTTAGGGTCAAGGCTACCTCTTTCGGCAGGCCGTCGGCAACGATGCGCCCATCCTCCATGACCAGAATCCGCCCGGCGTAGGGGAAGGCTTCTTCCGGATGATGCTCGGAGAGAATGACCGTCGTTCCCAGCTCCCGGTGGATGCGCCCCAGCAAAGATAAAAACTCCGTGGCGGCAATGGGGTCAAGCTGGGCGGTGGGTTCGTCCAGAATCACCACCTTGGGCTGCAATGCCATCACGCTGGCGAGGTTCAAAAGCTGCTTCTGGCCGCCGGAAAGCTCGCTGACATCTTTATAAAACCAATGCTCAATGCCGAAAAAAGCGGCAATTTCCGCAACCCTTCTGCGAATTTCACTTTGGGGCAGGCACATACTTTCCAAAGAAAAGGCCAGCTCGTGCCATACCTTATCGGTTACTACCTGATTTTCCGGGTTTTGGAGGACAAAGCCGATTTTCCCCGCTTGCTCTTTGGCAGGGATTTCCTCTAAGGCTTCCCCGGTAAAGAGAATGCTGCCGGAAATTTCCCCTTTTGGAGCAAGGCAGGATTTCATATGCCGCAGCAGGGTGGACTTGCCGCAGCCGGAAGGCCCCGCCAGAAGGATAAACTCCCCCTCCTCTACGGAAAAGGAAATATCCTTTAAGGCAGCTTCCCTTGCCCGGGGGTATGTGAAATTCAGATTTTGGAATGTAAAGAGTTCCATTTCTTTTCCTCCCGGACATTGTAAAGAATCGGCAATGCGCACAGAGCAAAATAGAGGACATAGGAAAGAATGTCAAAAATTGTGGGGGTTTTCCACCGCAGGCCGGGAAACCAATCAAAAGCAAAGGTGCCGCCCGCTGCGGCAAAAATCAGAAACGCCCCGGCACAGGCAAAAAGGCCGAGGAAAAACCCATCCCGGCGGGTAAAGGGGTAGATATGGTAGCGGCTGCGCTTGCCGCCGTAGCCCCGGCTTTTCATGGAGTCGGCGGTGTCGGCAGCGTTTTCCAAGGCCCATGTCAGGGTAATGGAAAGCACGGCAGCGGCGTTTTTTGCCTTCCCCAAAAGGCTTCCCTTGGTCATATCCCCGCCAAGGCCCTTTTGGGCATCGGCAACTGCCCGATATTGCCCGATAAAGCGGGGGATGAAGCGCAGGGTCATACTCAGCACCAAACTCAGCCCGGGAATTACCTTACCAAAGAGAAACAGGAATTTTTCCGAAGTGATGCAGGCGTTGAAGCAGGAAAACCAGAGCAAAACGCTTACAAGCAGTCCGCCGGCGCTCAGGCCGTAGAGCAGGCTTTCCAAGGTAAAATAGCTTCCCGTGGGCAGGACAAACAAAACGGTATTGCCCCGGTGGTTAAAGAGGGGGTTTAGAAGCAGGGTAAACACCGCCAAAGGCAGGCAGAACTTCGCCAAGGACAAAAGCCCCTTAGCCCCGGTAAGCTGCAGGGCATAGGCGCAGGCGCAAACAAGAGAAATCGCCTGAGCAGCCGGGTGCTGCACCGCCATGGCAAAGCCGATCACGGCAGCAAAATAGCAAAGGTTCACCGCCGGGTGAAGCTGAGAAAACTGGTCTTTCATGCCCTGCTCCTTCCTAAAAAATAATGTCCTCTGCCGATAGAGCAGAGGACAAAAACGCGCACAAGTTCACCCAACCGGCCGTCCCCAAGAGCCTGCGAGTAAAAACCGTCAGCCCAAGTATTCCGGCTCGGAGCGCCATCGTGCCAAAGACCTTCTCAGGCTTTCCCCAATGACCTTTGGCGGCATAATGCTCCTCTACGGCGGCTTGGTACCGCTGGGATATGCCCATTCCATAGTGGCTGACAAGATTTATTATACCATAGTTTCGGGAGAATACAACCCTGCTTTTCTATGAAGCGGTTATTGCTGAATTGGAATTTAGCGGGGTGTGGATTGGGTGAATGTAGGGGGCGATTGAGCACATCGCCCCGCAGGAAGCAGAACAATGCTTCTACGAAACCGCGGCGAACTCGTAACACCCCAAAGGGCCGATGTGGGCATCGGCCCCTACAAACAGTCTGTCAAATTTCAATGTATCCCTTTGCGGAGGAAGGCCAATCAGCACATTGGAAAATTTGGTTGGATTTGTAGAATATAGAAAAAGCTCACGGGGCTTTCCCATGAGCTTTTTTCTCATACTGCGACAATGGTGCTGCCGGCGCTGGATTTCTTTACTTCCAGATGGGTGGGGATGTTGCTTTCCAGAAGCTGAACATGGCTGATAATGCCAATCATGCCGCTGCTTCTGCGTACACTTTCCAAAATGTCCATAGCATCGGCAATGGAGCTGTCGTCCAGCGTGCCAAAGCCTTCGTCGATGAACAGCGCCTCAATCTGCACGCCGGAGGTCTGGGCCACTGTGGACATACCGATGGAAAGAGACAGAGAAACCAGAAATTTTTCACCGCCGGAAAGCATGGCAACGCTTCTGCCCTCGGTATCCGGGCTGCGGTTGTCATGGACTTTCAGCTCCAGACCCCGCTTATTGCCCGCGCCCTTATCGTCGGAGCGGTAGAGGTGGTAGCGGCCGCCGTGAACCTTTTCCAGCATCCGGTTGGCTTCCCCAATGACCTGATTGAACATAATGGCAAGGACATACCGCTGCAAACCAATGCCGCTGTCCCCCCGCAGCTTCTTTGCAAAGGCCAAATCATCCTCTGCTTCCTGAATCTCCGAGTCAAAATGCGCCCACTTTTTCTGAAGGTCTGTGTGCTTTTGGGTCATGCGGTCAATTTCGGTTTGCAGCCTGGAGCCCTGCTTGGCATAGAAATCCGCCGTTTCGGTGATTTCCTCCTGCCGCGCTTCAAACAAGGAATCATCCGGCTCTTCCAACCCGGCCAGCTCCTGCTCCTTTTGGGAAATCTCCCCGGCAACCGCCTGCAAATCCCGCTGGTATTCCACCAACGCCTTATACAGCTCCTTCCGGGCATCGTCTGCCAGCAAATCCTGCTTCACCAGCAGATAATCCTCGTAGCCCTTCTGAGCCAATGCCGTCTCCAGCTTGGCGGCAGCATCCCTGCGAGCCTTTTCCGCCTTGGCACATTCCAGCGCTGCGGTTTCAATTTGGGCGGTCAGCTTGTCCAGCTCTGCTTTGGCATCATCGGAGACCTTTTTCAGCCGTTTGGACTCGCCTTCGTATCGGGCAATCTCTCCCCGGAACTTGACGAGGCTTTCTTCCAAGGCTTCGCTGTCGGGGATTTCATCCATCAGATTGGCTTCGGCGCTATTGAGCTTGCTTTGGGCATCGCCGCGGCTGCGCTCCGCGTCCCGGAGAAGGGTCTGCGCCTGCTGCTTTTGGGCTTGGGCGGCTTCCCGCTGAGCTTCCAGAGCCTTCCATGCCTCTTTTGCCTGCTCAGAAGCAGCTTCCTGATCCTCCATATCTTCCTTGCTGACGCTTTCCGCCGATTTTTCCGCAGGGTGGGGATGGCTGGTGCTGCCGCATACGGGGCAGGGGACATTCTCCGCAAGCTGAGAGGCAATCTCCCCGTAGATTCCGGCGTAGTAGCTGACGCGGTATTGCGCGGCGGCTCTTTCGGCGGTTTCATAAGCCCCAAAGGCGGCCTGCGCGTCTTTGCTTACCTGTTCATAGGTGTCGTTTGCCTTTTTGAAAGATTTTTCCTGCTTCTTGTAGGCTTGCTGCGCAGCGGCCAGCCCATCCCGAAGCTGATTCAGGTTTTCATAGAAGGGTCTCTTTGCCTCATATTCTCCAATTTTTGCGTGGAGAGAAGCTACCGGGGAATTTTCCTCATGAGCTTCCAAAGCCTGCTGAGCTTCCCGGCATATCCGCTGGGCATTGGGCAGGTAGTTTTGCATCTTTTCCCGTGCATCCACACGGCGAAGATGCTCTTGCTCCGCCTTTTCGTAATCGGCAACCACAGTCCGCAGGGATTCGGCCCGCTCCGCTTTGTCGTATTGGACGCGCTTTTGGGCCATCTCCTCTTTTTGTGCCTGCAAAGCCGCAAGCTTCTTTTGCGCTGCGTGGAAAGGCTTGAACCGCTCAGCCAGCGCTCTGTCCGCGTTCAACTGCTGCTGCTTTCCGGGGGCGTTAAAAGCGGCTTGCAGAGCTTCGTTTTCCTGCTTTTCCAATGCCAGCTTTTGGATTTTGCTGCCCAGCTCAGAAACGGAAGCAACCCCTTCCTCCGCAAGAGACTGCTGCACGGCTTTTTTCTCATCGTCCAATGCCCTTTTCCGGGCATCTGCGGAAGCGTAGAAGCTTTGGGCGTACTTTTCCCACCGGTCTGCTTCAAATATCTTTTTCAAAATGCTTTCTTTTTCCGTAGAAGATGCCGTCAGGAATCGCTCAAACTGCCCCTGAGGAAGCAATACTACCTGACGGAACTGCTCTTTCGTCAGGCCAATGAGCTCTACGGCTTTTTGGGTCAAATCGTCCTTTTTGGGGTTTTCAAAGAAGGGAATCAGCACGCCGTCTTCGTCCAGCTCTCCGGCGGAATACTCCGCAGAGAGATTCTTCCGCTTGGGGACGAGACGGCGGGCAAACTGATATTTCCTATTCTGCACAGAGAATGTAAAGCAGACTTCCGTTGCCACGGCAGCCTCCGCCTGATTGCAGCGCCACTCCTCCAAATCGTTTCTGCCGAATTTGTTTTTGCTGTCATCGCCGCTGCTGCCGCCGTAGAGGGCAAAGGTCATAGCGTCGAAAATGGTGGTTTTGCCGCTGCCGGTAGGGCCTTTGATCAGGAACATTCCCTGCCGGGCGAGCTTTTCAAAGTCAATGGTTTGCCGGCCCGCGTAGGGGCCGAAGGCTTGAAGCTCTAAGCGTAGGGGTTTCATACCGTACCCTCCTCGTAAGCGCTCACCGCTTTTTCAAACAAATCCATGAAGTGGGGCTTGGGCTCCTCTCCCATCTCCTCCCGACAGAAGGACTTGAATACCTCTTTGGGGTCGTTTTCCATCCGCTCCAGCTCCTCCATGGTCAGGGTAATGGTAGTCTCGTCCCCCTCGTACACCTTGCCGCTGACTACCAAGGGATAGGGATAAACTGCCCGAAGCTTGGACAGCAGCTCCAGCCCAATGGCCGTATCGGTTACATTCAGGCGCACATAGCCGTTCTTTTCGTCCTCGGTACAGGGGCGATTGCAAAGCTCCTCAAAGGTTCCGGTGAGGGTGGTGCGCTTGTGCAGCAGGGGCAGGGGAATGACCGTTTGGGTCATGGTATCCGTGTCCAGCAGGGTAACGCTTTTTTCCTGGGATTCCTCCTTGCCGAAGGAATAGGGCATGGGCGTACCGCAGTAGCGGATAAAATCATTCACATTCTGGGGCTTGTGGATATGCCCCAGCGCCACATAGTCAAACCCCTCGAACACATCCGCGGCTACCTGCGTGGCAAAGCCGATTTCCGCAGCCCGGTCGCTGGTGGAGGTCTCCGAATCGGTGATAAAGGCGTGGGAGACTACGATATGCTTTTTGTCCGGCGCAAACTGCCCACGCATATAGCCTGTGACTACCCGGTAAGCATCCGTCAGGCTTTGAATATGCTCCTTTTCCTCCGGGTAAAGGCTTTTTACCTTTTCTTCCGTAATCCAAGGCAATAGGAACACTTGCGCGTCCGCAAAGGAAACCACGGCGGGTTCCCGCTGGGCCGCGCCCGCAATGTGCAGACCGGCCTTTTTCAAAAGGCTTCCACAACTGGACAAACGCTCGGCGCTGTCGTGGTTGCCGGCAATGGTCAAAACCTGGGTGTTCAGCTCCCGGCAAATTCGATCCATGGCATAGTCATAAAGGCGAATGGCCGACCCGGAAGCAACCGAGCGGTCATAGACATCCCCGGCCAGCAAAACCGCGTCCACTTGATGCGCCTGAATAACGCGGCAGATTTCATCAATAAAAAACCGCTGATCCTCCCAAAGGTCATGCTCGCCCTCCGCAGCGCCCAAATGCCAGTCAGAGGTATGTAAAAAAATCATATTCTTTCATCTCCGCTTCTTTTGCATAGCCCTTTAGCTTTTCCAATATTTCAACATCGGCAGGGCAGAAGTCATAATCCGGGATTTGGGATACGGAAATCCATTGAATATCCTCGTGTTCCAGCTTTTGGGGCACGCCCGCGGCAATGGCGGCATGGAACAGGGTCAGGTGCACCGTCAAATCCGGGTATTCGTGGAGCACATCCAGAAAGACTTCTCCTACAGATATGGTAACCCCCAGCTCTTCCCGGCATTCCCGGATGAGGGCGGCTTCCTTGCTTTCTCCGGGTTCCACTTTGCCGCCCACAAATTCCCAAAGCAGACCTCGGGCTTTGTGTGCCGGACGCTGGCAAATCATAAATTTGTCGCCCTCCCAAACAAGCGCGGCCACAACCTCCGTGATGTTTCTCATGTTCGCATCCCCTTTCACCTTAAACCATTATAGAATGGAAGCAAATGCATGTCAATCGCCGCGCCTCCTTTGCAAAATGGATTTTTCAAGGGAAGACAGTACCGCTTGTCCCTTGATTGACTTGACTGTAGGATTGTTTTATAATGTTACCAGAGTCCGTATTTGTCAAAACCGGGATTTCGTTCCCGTCCGCGTCTGGGAAAACGGTTTGAAAAGAAAAAAGATATGGAAAGAAAGGGGATAAACCAATGAAAAATGCCATTGCCTATTGCGGTTTGGATTGCGGGCGGTGTGATGCCTATCTGGCAACCGTTCATAATGACCGGGTCCTCCGGGAGAAAACCGCGAAGCTCTGGACGGAGCTGAACCAAACCCCCATTACCCCCGAGGACATCCGCTGCTTAGGCTGCCGGGGAGATGGGGCAAAGACTGTTTTTTGTCAGCATATTTGCGCCATCCGCCAATGCGCCCTGAAAAGAAGCGTCGCCACCTGCGGCGCTTGCCCGGACTTTGCCGCTTGCCCAACCCTTGCCCCTATCCTCGCCAACAACCCCGATGCCATGAAAAACTTAATTTCAAGTGCATATCGGTTTGAATCAGCTACCCCATAAATTGGAATTTACCGCCGTACCATAATAATACGCGTAGGGGCCGATGCCCACATCGGCCCGCAGAACGCAGAACGATGCTTCTACGGAACTGCGGCAAATCCGTAACACCCCAACGGGGCGATGTGGGCATCGCCCCCTACATTCACCCAATCCACACCCCGCTAAATTCCAATTTACCGCTTTGCTGACGGAAGCCGATAAGCATATCATTTCAATCGAATCACAAAAATAGTCGAGAGGTTTTCTTCCTGCCTTGCTATAATGAACCCATCTTCCACAGGAGGCAAAAGCATGGACGAACAGACAAAAGCAGTACAGCGAATGCAGGATTACATTCTGGAGCATCTTACCCAGAGCATTACCCTTGGGGATTTGGCGAAGGCTGCTATGTTCTCGCCTTGGTATGCCCATCGGCTGTTCCGGGACTTGACGGGGGTTTCCCCCGGGGAATACATCCGCAGAACCCGCCTGACGGAAGCCGCCAAACGAATCAAAGCCGAGGACACACGCATCATCGATATTGCCATGGATTTGGGCTTTGAAAGCGTAGACGGCTTTACCCGGGCGTTTTCCCGGGAGTATGGCATGACCCCCAGCGCCTATCGGCTGAACCCTGTTCCCATCACCCTTTTTGTTGCCTATGGAGTGAAATTCCGAGAAATGATGAAGGAGAGAAAACCCATGGAAAATGTAAGAAATGTATTCGTTCAACCGGTTCACAAGCCGGAGCGGAAGGTCATCATCAAGCGGGGCGTCAAGGCGGAGGAATATTGGGATTACTGCATGGAAGTCGGCTGCGATATTTGGGGCACGCTTTTGAGCATGGATTCTCTTTGCGGGGAGCCGGTATGTCTGTGGCTGCCGGAAAAATATATCGCCCCGAACACCTCCAAGTATGTTCAGGGCGTTGAGGTGGAGATGGATTTTGCAGGTACCGTCCCCGAAGGCTTCGACATCATTTCTTTACCGGCGTGCGAGTATTTGATGTTCCAAGGCGAGCCTTTCGCGGAGGAAGACTATGCCGAAGCCATTACCGCCCTGAAACAGGCTATGGACAAGTACGACCCCGGCATCATCGGATACCAATGGGATCCCGAGAATCCCCGCATCCAGTTGGAGCCTCGTGGCCAGCGGGGTTATATCGAGCTTATGGCAGTAAAGCAGAAAAAGTGATTCCCAATAGTCAAGGCCACCGGCTGAGCCGGTGGCCTTGATTACGCACCGCTCCCTTGCTGCCGCCGTTTTCAATTTTTTACTTTACAACCGGCAAACAGTCGTTTACAATTAAGGAAGCTCTGATTAAATCGGCAAGAGCTGGGGGCAGAAGATTTTGGCTCAGCCGAAAGTTTTGAAAATGGCGGAATACTTTGTGTATTTCCCATTTTCAAAACTGCACGGATGTGGCAAAAGATTCGCCCTCCAGCCGCAGACGATTTATTCAGAGGTTCCTTAGTTAAGACCCGGCACGGAAGGGGCGACCCAAAGCGCGTCGCAAAAGGAGCATAAGCTTATGAAGAAAATCATTCTCAATCCAATCAGTATGTTTGCAATCGGGCTGCTCTTGGGGGCAGCCAGCCGATTGTTTGACATTTATACGCAGAATCTGGGCAACATCTTCTCTCAAATGGCAATCTGGATTCTGTTCGGCGTTCTGATTTCCATTTACAGCAGTTCCAAAAAGCAAGCCATGGTCAACATTCTGCCCTTTTGCCTGGGCATGCTCATTACCTATTATTATGTGGCCTTTGTTACCAAGGGCGTATATTCCAATGTGATGATTGCAGGGTGGACGGTATTTGCTTTTTGCTCCCCCATATTCGCGTATTTTACATGGATGACCAAAGAAAAGGGCTTTTTCCCCAAGCTTATCGGCGTATGCATTGTACTGGTATCCTTCTTATCCAGCCAGCTTCTGTTTGACCGAATCCGAATCTATGACATTCTCATCAACGCGGTATTGATCTACTTTTTGTTCATCAAAAAGATAGACAGGTAACTTTTTTGGAGAAACAAATGAACGAAGAAAAACATATCCTAACCGCCGCGGATAAAATCACATTTCTGCGGATCGCCGGGACGCTTTTGCTCGTGGCGGTAAAGCCCCTTTCGGTGGGCTTCTTCCTTCTGTATGCCCTGACGGGACTGACGGATGTGCTGGACGGCTGGATTGCCCGAAAAACGAAAACCGCCAGCGACTTTGGAGCAAGGCTGGACAGCGCTGCTGATTTGCTGTTCTACGCCGCAACACTCTACTGTGTTTTCCCCGCCCTTTGGAAGACCCTGCCCCGCTGCATTTGGTACGCTGTGGCAACGGTTGTCCTTGTGCGGATAGCTGCCTACTTGACTGCGGCTATGAAATACCGCCGATTTGCGTCAATGCATACCTACATGAATAAGCTGACAGGAGGGGTGGTTTTCCTCATTCCCTTTCTGTTGGCAACACCCTATGCAACCCCTTATTGCTGGGGCGTATTCGCCGTTTCGCTGACCGCATCTTTGGAGGAGCTGATTCTCCACCTGAAAAACGATATCTACCACCCGGATACAAAATCCATTTTCCTGGGAAGCTCTGAATAAATCGTCTGCGGCTGGCAAACCGTTCTTTTGCCTCATCCGTGCAGTTATGAAAATGGGAAATACACAAAGTATTCCGACCTTTTCATAACTTTCGGCTGAGCCAAAATCTTCTGCTGCCAGCTCTTGCCGATTTAATCAGAGCTTCCCTTGTAAGGAACGGCCTATGTGCCGTTCCGTTTGGTACGGATGTGGATTTTGGGTTTCGGTCAGGTCAAGACCTGACCCTACAAGGGTGCGTCTATGCACCAGCCCTTCGTAGGGGCGGGTCTTGACCCGCCCGTTTGCAGCGGCGGTGGATTCTGGGTTTCGGAACGGCACGCAGCCGTCCCTTACGACCACCTTTTTCAACACGCTGAAACGAGGGCGGAAAATCCGCCCTCGTTCTTTCTTCATATCTTGTTGCCGGCAAACTGGGTCATGTATAATTCGTAATATCTGCCTTTCTTTGCCAAAAGCTCTTCATGGCTGCCGGTTTCAACCACCTTGCCCTGCTCCATAACCACAATCTTGTCCGCATCCCGAATGGTGGAAAGGCGGTGGGCAATGATCAAGCTGGTACGGTTATGCATCAGCTTCACCATGGCATCCTGAATTTTCTTTTCCGTTCTGGTATCTACAGAGGAGGTAGCCTCGTCCAGAATCAGTATCTTGGGGTCTGCCAATACGGCTCTGGCTATGGACATAAGCTGGCGCTGTCCGTGGGAAAGTCCGGCACCGGCCTGAACCAGAAAGGTCTGATACTTTTGGGGCAAACGCTCGATGTATTTTCGGATATTGCTCATATCGGCGGCATTGACCATAGCTTCGTCGCTGGCCTGCAAATTGGCGTACTTTATATTGTTCTCGATGGTATTGGAAAACAACACCGTATCTTGTAACACGATGGCAATATTTTTACGCAGCGCATCCCGCTTGATATCCTGAATGTTCACGCCGTCGATTAAGATTTCGCCGGAATCCACAGGGTAAAACCGCATGAAAAGGTTGACCACGGTGGTTTTGCCGCTGCCTGTAGAGCCGACCAGGGCAACCTTTTGCCCAGGCTTTACTTCCAGATTGAAATTATGAAGCACCTGCTTGCCGGGGACATAGGAAAAGTTCACATTGCGGAAAGCAATTTCGCCTTTCATGTTGGTCAGGGTTTGGTCACCGCTGTTGTCCTCGTCGGGCTGGTCAATCAGGGCAAATACACGCTCTGCGCCGGCTACGGCGGTTTGAATGGTTCCGTAAAGCTGGGCAATTTCGTTAATGGGTCTGGAGAACTGTTTTGCGTAGATAATGAAAGCGGAAATGGTGCCGATGGTAATCAGGCCGGTGTACGCAAAATATCCGCCGAAAGCGGCAACAATCACAAAGCCCACATTGGAGATGCAGTTCATAATCGGCCCCATGGAGCCGCCCAGAATTTCTGCCTTGATGCTGACCTTTGTCAGCGCGTCAGAGGTTTTGCGAAACTCCTCCACCACATCTTCCTGCTTATTGTAGGCCACAATGGACTTATAGCCGGTAATCATTTCTTCGGAATGACCGTTTAATTGCCCCAAAAGGGCAGAGCGCTTGCGGTAAACCTTCCGCATCACCGAGGACATCTTTTTGGTAACGACCACAGTAAGAATGACTGTTACCAAAGTAATCAAGGTAAGCTGCCAGCAGTAGGCAAACATGATGCTCACAGTACCAATCACCGTAAGCACGCCGGATATCAGGGAACCGAGACTCTGGGAAATGGTGTTGGATACGCTTTCTACATCATTGGTCATGCGGCTCATAATATCGCCGTTGGAGTGGGTGTCCAGATACTGGATGGACAGGTTATCGATTTTTCTGAAAAGGTCGTGGCGCATCTGCTTTACGATGCTTTGGCTTAATCGGGCAGAGGACAGGGACTGAATCAGCGTAAACAACACATTGGCAAGATAGACCGCCAGAAGCAGGAACACACAGGAATACAAATCCTTCCAGTTTTTGCCTGCAATGGCATCGATGGCCTTACCCTGCGCAGAAGGAGCCGCCAAAGCAACCAGCGTGACGCAAACCACGGAGCCAAGCAGCAGAACAAGCAGCTTTTTCACCTTTTCAAAGTATTTTATAAGCCGAAGAAGGGTACTTTTTACATTTTCCGCTTTTTCTACGGTCTGACCCATGCCCCGGCCGGGGCCGCCTCCCGGTGTTCCCCGGAAATTCACAGTCGGCGTTTTGTCGGGAGCGGAGGCCCCCTTCCCGTACTGCTGGGCCAATCCCGGCTCCGGGATGTTTTCAAAACCCTTAGGCAGGGCGTTTTCTTCTGTTAACATGCTTCCTGACCTCCCTCCTTCATTTGAGATTGATATATATCCCGGTAGATATCGGAAGTTCGCAGCAATTCATCATGGGTGCCCATAGCGCTGATTTTTCCGTTATCCAGCACGGCGATCCGGTCGGCGCCTTTAATGGATGCAATGCGCTGGGCAATGATAATCTTGGTAACGCCCGGACATTCCTGCTGCAAAGCCTGATAAAGGGCGGCTTCGGTTTTCAAATCCAAGGCGCTGGTCGAATCGTCGAAGATGAGAATCTCGGGATTTGCCAAAACCGCCCGGGAAATAGAAATGCGCTGCTTTTGTCCGCCGGACAGGGAGTGTCCGCCTTCCGATACGGGGGTATAATAGCCAAACTGGGTGTTGCAGATAAAGTCATCCGCCTGAGCAATCTCAGCGGCTTTTTTAATCTCCCAAGGCGTGGCTTCCTTTTTCGCCCAACGGATGTTTTCTTCAATGCTTCTGGAATACAGCTCCGCTTTTTGCAGAACGATGGCAATTTTATTGCGAAGGTCTTTCAGCCTGTAATCCTTTACATTGATTCCGTCTACAAGTATTTCACCCTCTGTCACATCATAAAACCGGGGCAGGAGATTGACCAAAGTGCTCTTGCCGCTGCCCGTAGAGCCGATAATGGCAAGGGTCTGGCCGGGCTTTACCTTAAAGGAAATATCCTCCAGCACATATTGGCTCCCGCTTTCCGGGTAGGCGAAGCTGACATTGCGCAGCTCAATGGAGCCTTTCCCGGTTTCAGGCAGAGACCCTCCGCCATCGGTAATCACCTCAGGGCTTTGCAGCACTTCGTTGATGCGGTCGGCAGATGCTTTGGCACGGCTGAAGGTTTGGAATATATTTGCCATAAAGGTAATGCCGTGGAGAATTTGAGAAAGGTAGGTAATGGCAGCCATGGTGTTGCCGGGCGTAATACTGCCCCCTGCCCGGACGGTATAGCCGCCTACCAGAATCACGGCCACAATGCAAAGGTTCAGCACAATGTTCAGACAGGGGCTCATAAAGGCCAGCAGGGTTTGTACACGCAGATTCTCCGTGTAGAGGGCATCGTTTGCTTCGTCAAAACGCCCCATCTCATAATCTTCCTTAACATAGGCTTTTACAACCCGGGCACCGGCAACATTTTCCTGCATGACATTGTTGATGCCGTCCAGCTTTTTCTGCACCACAGCAAAGAGGGGAGAGGTCTTTTTCAGAAAGAAAACCATAAGTGCAGCCACCACAGGCAGACCGCAGGCGGCAATCAGCGCAAACCGGGGAGACTGGCGATACAGCATCAGGATACCGCCCACAAACATAACGGAGTTGCGCACAAAGCCCCGCACCAGCATCATAACCATTTGCTGAACCTGAGTGACATCGTTGGTCAAGCGGGTTACTAAGGAGCCGGTTGTGATTTTATCGGTCTGCTGGAAAGAAAGGGACATGATGCGGGAAAATAAATCCTTACGCAAATCATTCCCGAAATTCTGAGCGGCAATATTGGCAAATACTCCGCAGAGGACACCGCTGAGGCCCCCCAGCATTACCATGAAAATCATTTTGATGCCCACAGTAATAATCAGGCTGATGTCATTTTTCAGGACACCGTTGTCCACAATATCCGCCATCATATCCGGCTGAATCAAATCCATAGCCACTTCGTCAACCATAAACAGCGGCGCAAGGAGGCAGAAAAACCAATATTTTTTAAGGTATTTCAGCATGATAAGTCCCTCTGTATACACTCCGTAATTTTGTAAAGAAGTTCCATCATTTCGGCTTCCTTTTCAGGGGTAATCAAAGCGGTGATTACTTCGTCAGAGTAAGACAGCCGTTCCCGAAGCTTATTGGCAGCTTCTTCTCCTTTTTCTGTAAGAAACAGCTTGGATTGCCGCCTGTCACATTCATCCGTCTCTTTGTAAAGATATCCTTCTTCCATCATGCTTTTTACCGTTTGATTGATAGCAGATGTGGTGACTTCCGCAAATTCCGCAACGGTGCGCTGGCTCGCGCCGGGTTTGCGTGACAGAAACATAATAACGGTTCGGTAGGAATCGGGGATGCCCACGGCACGGGCAATTTCCTTCATGTGGTTGTTCCACACCCGGCGGGTTCGGGCAACCGCCTTCATGATGGTTCTCCTTCTTTGCATATTGTACGCCTCCTCAAAAAGTTAAAAAATAATTAAGACCTTAACTATTTTAAGACGGAAATTTCTTTTTGTCAAGACTTTCTGTTTTCCTTACAAATATTTCCTGTTGACAAACAGAGATTTTTTGTTAGAATGAGTTAGCGGATGCTAACTGCCGGAAATGCCGCCAAAAGGCGGCAATCTTTTTGAAAGGCGGTTAGCGGAAGCTAACTATGGAAAGGACTCTATTTTATGGGAGGAAAGACGAAGATAATAATAGATGTGTTGATGATGATAGGGATGTCTTTCTCTATGAGCTTTCATCTTTTCGGCATGGTCGCTCACAAAATGATTGGGACACTCACCTTTATTTTGTTTCTTGTACATAACATTCTAAACCGAAAATGGTATAAATCCCTATTCCAAGGAACTTACAGCCCTCTCCGGATTGCCCATACCGTCACCAATATCCTTGTGCTCCTTGCTATGGTTGGCATTATGGCAAGCGGCGGGATGCTGGCAAAGGAAATGGCAGCAGGGCTTGGAAATGCCATGACTACGGGTAGAATTCTGCACAATGTATGCAGCTATGCGGGGTGTATCGGCATTGCTGTGCATATAGGCTTCCATTTGAGAAGGAGAATAAAACATGATGATTGATAAGCGGCTGATTGGTACAGTCCCGGAAAGCAAAAAATATGTGGCAGGGAATGTAGCCTTTCAGTGGTTCTCTCTGATTGCCAATATTGCCTTAATGACGGAAGTTTCCGGGCTTCTGGCTTCCCTTTTTGCCGGGAAGGGCATGCGCATTTGGGCGACTGCTGGCATAGCGGTCATTGCGCTCATCTCGCGGTTTGGCTGCGCCATCGGCGCTGCCCGGATGGGCTACCTTTCCGGCAAGGCTGTCAAGCAAACCCTGCGGGAACAAATTTACAGAAAGCTTTTGCGCCTTGGTACTTCCTACAAAGAGCAGGTACAGACTTCCGAGGTGGTGCAGGTGGCGGTGGAAGGCGTTGACCAGTTGGAAACCTACTTTGCTGGCTATCTTCCTCAGTTTTTCTATGCCATGCTGGCACCGCTGACCCTGTTTGTGTATTTGTGCTTTGTGAATGTCCCTGCCGCTGTTGTTCTTCTGGTCTGCGTTCCTCTGATTCCTGCGGCCATTGCCGCTGTTCAGACTTGGGCCAAGAAGCTTCTGAGCAAATATTGGGGGCAGTACACCGCTTTGGGAGATACCTTTCTGGAAAACTTACAGGGCCTTACCACCTTGAAAATCTACCAGTCCGATGGATTCAAAAATGACGAAATGAACGAACAGGCGGAAAAGTTCCGCACCATTACCATGAAGGTGCTGACCATGCAGCTTAACTCCATCACGATTATGGACTTCATTGCCTACGGCGGTGCGGCGCTGGGAATCATTATGGCGGCCATCCAATTCCGTGCCGGTCATGTGGATTTGGCAGGCTGCTTCCTGATTATTCTGCTGGCGGCGGACTTTTTCATCCCTATGCGGCAGCTTGGTTCGTTTTTTCATATCGCTATGAACGGCGTGGCGGCTTCCGAAAAGATTTTCAGACTTCTGGATTTGCCGGAAGGGGAAGTAAAAGAGGCGCTTTGCCCCGAAGATACCGCCATCCGCTGTGAGAATTTGCGCTTTTCCTATGAAGAGAATCGGGAAATCCTCCATGGGGTGAGCATGGATTTTCCCCAAGGCAGCTTTACTTCCATTGTGGGCGAGTCCGGCTGCGGTAAGTCCACCGCTGCATCCATCCTTATGGGGCGCAATCAGCGCTATACAGGCTCCGTGACCGTTGGCAATACCGAGCTTCGGGAAATAAGCGAAGCCAGCCTGATGGAAAACATCACCTACATCAGCCACCAGAGCTATCTGTTTCGGGGTACTGTCCAAGATAATCTGCTGATGGGCTGCCCCAAGGCAGAGGATGACAGATTGTGGGCGGTGCTGGAAAAAGTGAAGCTGGCGGATTTTCTGCGCAGGGAAAAGGGGCTGGATACCCTGCTGACCTCCCGGGGTGAGAACTTCTCCGGGGGTCAGCGGCAGCGGTTGGCTTTGGCAAGAGCGCTGCTTCACAACAGCCCGGTGTATATTTTTGACGAAGCCACCTCCAACATTGATGTGGAAAGCGAAAATGACATTATGGAGCAGATTCATAGGCTTGCCGAGACAAAAACGGTGATTCTCATCTCCCATCGCCTTGCCAATGTGACCGCGTCCACCCGTATTTATGTGATGGACAAGGGAAATGTGGCCGAGCAGGGAACTCACGAAGAATTGCTGAAGAAAAATGGGCAGTATGCTGCCCTGTGGAACGCTCAGCAGGCGCTGGAAAACTATGGAAAGGGGACGCAAACATGAAAAGACGAAGCGGATTTGCTGTCATGGCCCGTTTGGTGGGTTTGGTGAAGCCCCTCATGGGCTATATGATCCTCGCCATTACGATGGGTCTTATCGGGCATTTGTGCGCCGCCTTTATTACCATCTTAGGCGGTTATGCGGCGCTGAATTTGCTGGGCTTTTCCGCGCCGATTGCGCTGGGGATGATTTTTGCCTGCGTCCTGATTTTCTCCGCTGTTCGGGCAGGGCTTCGGTATGCAGAGCAAGCCTGCAACCACTTTATCGCCTTTAAGCTGCTGGCGCTCATTCGGGATAAGGTGTTTCAGACACTTCGCAAGCTTGCCCCAGCCAAGCTGGAAGGCAGGGATAAGGGAGATTTGATTTCCGTCATTACCTCCGATATCGAGCTTTTGGAGGTATTCTATGCCCATACCATTTCCCCGGCGGCTATTGCGGCCTTGTTTACCGCGATTATGTGCCTGTTTATCGGCTCTTTCCACCCTGCGCTGGGTGTTTTGGCATCTGTTGCCTACGGCGTGGTTGGGATTGCGGTGCCTTTGGTGGCCTCCAGGATGAGCGGAGATGCCGGAATGCAGTACCGCACCCGCTCCGGGGAGCTTTCCGGCTTTGTACTGGACAGTATGCGGGGCCTGAATGAGACCATCCAGTATGGTCAGGGCGCAGCCCGGCTGGAACAGATGAACTGCCTGACCCGGCAGCTATCGGATGTAGAAGCGCGGATGAAGCGCACCGCCGGAAGAAATACCGCCGTCACCAACACCATCATCCTGACCTTTGATTTAACCATGCTCTTTGCAAGCGCTGCCCTCTACCAAAATGGTCAGGTGGACTTTTCCGGCGTTTTGATTCCCACCCTCGCTCTGTTTTCCTCGTTCGGCCCGGTGGTAGCGCTGGCGGCATTGGGAAGCACTTTGCAGAACACCTTTGCAGCCGGCAACCGGGTGCTGGACATTTTGGAGGAAAGCCCTGTGACCGAGGAAATTACCGGCAAAAGCGAGGTGGCTTTCAGCGGGGCTGCCGCAAAGGATGTGACCTTTGCCTACGGCAGCGAGGTCATTTTGAACCGTGTCAGCGCGGAGTTTCCGGAACATCAAATCATCGGGATTCAGGGCAGAAGCGGCTCCGGCAAGTCTACGCTGCTAAAGCTTTTGATGCGGTTCTGGCCTGTGCGCGATGGCAGAGCCGAAATATCCGGCAAAAGCGTGGAGGATATCAATACCGCCAATCTCAGGGATATGGAAAGCCTTGTGACGCAGGAAACCCACCTGTTCCATGATTCCATCCTGAGCAACATCCGCATTGCCAAACTGGACGCAACGGATGCCGAAATCGAAGCCGCGTGCCGCAAAGCGTCTGTCCATGATTTTATTATGAGCCTTCCTCAAGGCTATGATACCCCGGTGGGCGAACTGGGGGAAACCCTTTCCGGCGGGGAACGGCAGAGGTTGGGGCTGGCACGAGCCTTCCTCCACGACGCACCTTTTATGCTGCTGGATGAGCCTACCAGCAATCTGGATAGCCTGAATGAAGCCGTTATTTTGCGTTCTCTGAAAGAGCAGCAGCAGGGCAAAACTGTGGTTCTGGTTTCCCACCGGGCATCCACCATGCGCATTGCAGACAAAGTTTACTCTGTGGAGCATGGGAGAATGAGCTAAGATGAAA
This sequence comes from Faecousia sp., assembly GCA_051867135.1. Classification (GTDB taxonomy): domain Bacteria; phylum Bacillota; class Clostridia; order Oscillospirales; family Oscillospiraceae; genus Faecousia. The sequence goes on from JBJDYH010000271.1 coordinate 25,981, forward strand.
AGGAGAGAAAATGAAACTTAAGAAAGCTGTTTATATTGTAATTGGCTGTCTTGGCGTTGGGCTGGGTGCAGTCGGGGCCGTAGTACCCATGCTCCCTGCCGTTCCCTTTCTGATGCTGGCCGCATTCTGCTTTGCCAAAAGCTCTAAGAAGCTCCACGGCTGGTTTACTGGCACCAAGCTTTATCAGGATAATCTGGCAGACTTTGCAGCCGGAAAGGGCATGACCCTTGCCGCAAAGAGACGGATCATGCTGACCGTAACGCTGCTCATGGCCTTCGGCTTTGTAATGATGCTTCGTAAATCTCTTTACATCCCTTGCGCCATCCTTGCTTGCGTCTGGGCGGTTCATGTTCTTTATTTTGCCTTTGGCATCAAAACCCTAAAAGCAGAAGCCCCGGAGAAATCCCTGCCTGAAATCGAAACTGTATAAAAAACCGTGCTGCTCTCCTCCGGGAAAGCAGCACGGTTATTTCATTTGTTATTTTCAAAGCAATTCTTGTACTTCCGTCCGCTGCCGCAGGGACAGGGAATGCAATAAAACTGGCGGTTTTTCGCCTGTTTGCCCATTGCGGCAGCGCCCATGGATCATGGGAGGCCCAATATAGAAATAAACGCTTCTTGCAAAAACATATTGCGCCAAACACGAATGGATGGTAATATTAAATAGCACCTGCGGTATCTGCCAATGCTCCTTTTGGGGCAACATCATATTTCCAACAGGACAAGCCGCGCTGCGGCAGGCGCATATCATGGATGAAAATGGAATTGCCGCATGGATAGGCAGCAATATTTCGCAGTACTGAACGCGTTTTGCGCCAAAGAAGCCATAAAGCAAATGATACAAAGGAGAGAAACGGTTTGCTGACCAGAGAAGACGACCTGATTGAAAGCTTATATTGCTCAGAGTATGCAAAACTGCTGGGTTATGCGCTCAAACGGGTAGGCAAGATGGATTTGGCGCAGGACCTTGTGCAGGATACATTCCACGAAGCAGTAAAATACAGAGAAAAACTACGCAGTCATCCAAACCCGCAAGGATGGCTGATGCAGACATTAAAAAATAAGGTATTGTCCTACGAAAGAGAATACGCCCGGTATATCAGACATTTTGTATCCAGCGAGGCAGTAGGAGAAATAGCGGCCCCAAGCAATCAAGCGTCAGAGTTTATGCAAACCGTGGAGGCCACCCTTACAGCGGAAGAATTCTACCTGTTCAAGCGGATCATACTCCGGCGCGACAGCCATCTGGATGTTGCCGCGGAATTGGGCATCACAGTATGGGCCTGTCAGAAAAGACTGTCAAGGATCAAGGAAAAGCTTAAAAAGGCGTTTCGTGAACACGATGATAATAGAATAAAAAGAATCATGTGTCAGCTTTTGCTGCTGGCCGCAATATGTAAGTGAAGGGGGAAAAAAGATGCGCAATAATAAAAATACCCAACACTTAGACTATCTGGACGCGCTGTCTACACAGGAATTAGAGGCCCTCATTCAAGACGATTGGGAGCAGGAAAGTACGGACAATTCGGAAACGATAAGCCGGGCGCTGGCGATTCTGGAGGAAAGGGGTGCGCTTCCTTGCAAAAGCGTGGATGTTGACGCGGCATGGCAGGAATTTCAAACCCACTACAATATCCCCGAGGGCGAGAACGCTTCGCTGTATCCCGGCCGGCTGCCTGCAGACCGTGTTGCAGCCGCGAAGAAAAAGAGCCGAAGCATATGGAAGGCGCTTTCGGCAGCAGCCGCGGTTTTTGCGCTGGTGCTGTTTATGGCTATGCCTGTATTTGGAAGTGAGAGCCTGTTCCAGCTTTTGGGGCAATGGACGGAAAGCATTTTTACTTTTTCTGACGGACGGGGAAATGCTAAGGATCCCCCCAAAATGAATGAATATCGTACAGACAATCCAGAGTTAATGACAGTTTACAAAGAGCTTGTGGCTCGGGGCAATTACGAGCCAATAGTGCCCACATGGCTTCCTGAGGGATTCTCTCTGAGCGAGCTGTCTACGGTGCCGACACCCAGATATACCAAAGTAGTGGCTGCATTTTCAAATGGCGAGAAAGAACTCACCATGGTTTATCTAATACATGATGGGGATGCCAGTGCCGATTTCTTCTATGAAAAAGAGAATGGCGAGGTAAAAACTGTAGAAATAGCAGGCGTTGCTCACTATTTTTTCCAAAACTTCGACCGTTGGATGTGTTGCTGGATAAGGAACAATGTGGAATGCTCTATCGGCGGAGACATATCCGAAAATGACCTGCAGAAGGTCATCCAATCCATATACGCTGAGGAATAGATAAGCATTTTTGGGTTGAAAGGAAGGAGATTTACAATGAAAGAATATAAAAACTCTTTCTATAAAAACCTGCCGTATTTTTATTTGCTGTTTACGGTTTTAGGCATGTTAATTCTTCCGGCAGCTCCTCAAATAGCTATGCTTTTCCTATCAGTAGGAGCTTCTTCGGCGTATTATTCATTTGGAGTTTTTGCGGCAGCTACAGTAAGCAGGCTTTGGGGCATAGGTGCATTTGTTTGGACGGTTATCTTTCCGTTTGCCTTAATCATTACATATATTCTCAGGGTAAAAAACAGAAACTATCCTCTATTTGTTTTCTCGCTTCTTGATACAGTTTTCGTTTCTTTTTTTGCTCTGCATTCATTGCATTTGGGAAACATGTACGGGTTCTATTTGGCATTCTTTGATTTTATTCTAAGTGTTTGTGTCACACTTATTTTGTGGAAAGGAAATCAACAATATTTACAGAAGGCCGTTGATGAAAAAGACGGATAATGCCGAGGGAATAAGGGTCAGCCCTTTGTCTTTACATCAAAATGTAGACTGCCCAGTTTTTCCCCCATCCGTCACAGGGGACTGTTCTGTGCTGACGGCAAACAACGAACCAAATAACTTATCCCCACCGGGGGCAGGGCGCAGCTCTGCCCCCGGTGGGGTGCGTTATGGGGTTAGCGGCTGAGGGTTAGCTGAGGGAACAACAGAGCCGCCCCCTTGTTCCCGAACCATTCTCTTTTCCAAATGCACCACACCGGTCCATAGAGAAGGTTAAGTCACTCAACTATCTTGTAATTGATAAAATGCGTTTGCGCATACTCAGCGGCAGCCGTTTCGCCCTCTACAATCAGGGTGATTTCGTCAGGGTAAGCAAACATATTCTCGGCGGGCAGAGCAGTCACATTACTTCCAATATAGATAGTATGCAAATAGGTATAGTAGCCAAAGGCGCTGCGGTTGATAGACACCACGCTTTGCGGAACAGAATAGTGGTCATTCTGTAGTCCTTCTGGGTAAGCTAACAATTCCGAAACGCTTTTGTCATACAGAATCCCATCAATACTGCAATAGTATTGATTATTCTCATCAACAGTAATCGCTTCGAGACTGCTGCAGCGAAAGAAAGGATTTTCGCCAATGGAACACACATTTGCCGGAATAGAAATCTGATTCAGATTTGTGCATCGATAAAAGGCGGAATCAGATATACTCTTTAGCGTATCCGGAAGTATAATCTGTGTGCAATGCTGTTTATGCGTACAAGCAGTTTCACCTATGCATGTTACAGGGAGATTCATAATTTCATCCGGTATTACAATCGTTTCTTCATCAATTAGGACGTAAGTAATTGTTACTTCTCCATTATGAACTTGATATTCAAAGGAATTATTCCATATATTATCCTCTTGCTGCTCTTGTTGCTGCGATGGCAAGGGTGTGTAATCCGCACTGCAACCAGATAAAAGGAATAATAACGCCAAAAGAAGCAATTTCATTTTCATAATTACCTCCCTTTCAAATACTTTTCCAATTCATCAACGGAGCTCCGGGAACCGGGAATTTTCCAGTCCCCGGTGAGGGAGTTATTCGGTTAGCCGTCCCCTGTGACATGACATAGGGCTGGCTTTTGCGCCCAATTTCGGGTCTACCTGAGAACGCTTTCTTTGTTATTTTCGCATTAACAGTCCCCTGGGTTAAACCGTCCCTTTGCCCTCTGGGGAGTTATCGTTTAGCAAATATTTCAGGTATAACAACTTGCTATCCGCCAACCGACTTTCAATACATTCTGTGTGACAGAACAGTTCCTGAAAAGGATTTTTACTGATTTCTTCCGCACGATGAAGTTGAATAGATATCGAATAAAATGAAGCTGTATCGATCAATCTTCCACAAAAACAACATGAATATCGCATATTAGTACCACCCGTAATTCTCGGCAAGATTTTTTAGTTCGTGTTTTGTGACATTTGTAACAAAGGTTATAATCTCCCCCAGTTCATTTATAATCATCCACATTATTCTTACTGGAATTGATAGGGCGGATATATCAGGACAGGACATCGCTGGCCCGCAGGTGGAATGCATCTGTCCAGCCCTTGGTGGGAGAATAAATGGATGGACAGGTGTAGCAAGTATTACCTCGCCTTTTATAAAAAACTATTGGGCGATTATCCTTCGCCCGCTTTGCTGTGCCCTTTCCGGGGGCTGTGGGTTATCCCAGCCCCCGGTAGGGGTGAGTTATGGGGTTAGCGGTTGGAGGTCATGTCCCAAGACAGAGAACTGTCCCCTTTCTTACTTGTGCCACTATTCTGCAACATAAAAATACGAGTATATGATAGCCTGCGCAATTGCTTGGTTTATGTAGGGATTCTTCTGATTAACAGAAGGAAAGAACAAAAATAATTTTGCACCTATCGAGGCTTCAAATTGCAGAACAGCAAACTCTTCACAATTTGAACCATCGGTATACTCATACACATGAAAGGATGCTGAGTCCAGCCAAAATCCGACATCCGGTTGTACCATCTTTCTGTCGATGGGAGCAAACGATAATACACTGCCGAGATAATCATATTGTGTTTCATATACGGCATCCTCGACACGGAGCAGAACTCCATGTGCAATTTGCTTGCTGTTTAATGTGATATTGAAAACACAATCTTTTTCCGTGATGTTCCACTCGCCAGGGAAAAAGATTTTTCCGAAAGCTGTGATATTTACTGCCTGCCAGTTTTCATATTCTGAGTTGATGTATTCGTTATCCCATTCGTTTTTAAGGATTTTGTCCGAGTTATTCAACAGAACCAGTGTAGTAAGGATTTGACATCCACTGAACAAGAGAAGGCAAGCAATAATAATCAGCGGTAAAGCAAGTGCCCAGAATTTCTTCTTCAACATTCCACTTTTCCTCCTTAGACTTATCTTAGTGCAGCAATAATTTCATCAATATTAGCTAGCGGTCTTTCAAACCAGTCGGCATTATAATCATAACCAACACTACCGGGGACACTACTGCCAATATGTGTCACGTCAGTATTCTCTGGTTTTATTCCAGCTGTACTTGCCAGATAATGCACCAATAACTCAAATGAGATTCCCTGTGTAGTACGACCTTGTAGAGAATCCGGTACAAGTTTTTTTGTTTTTTTCATCATATTCTTGGATAATGATTCTAGAAACTTTTCATCAAGCAATGCATATGCGCCTTTTTGAGAATTATCAAAAATTATAATACCATCTTTTGTTACGGTATACTCTACCGTAGATGTTTTCATATATGATAAAAAATAAAAGGGTATATTAAAATACGCATATGTAATTGTATATGAATATACAGTTCCCTCTTCGTTCTCTTCCACTTTGCGGGTTTCCTCTTCAACAACCACGTAAATACCAAGAGTTCCTGTTTCATCTTTCATACAAACAGGATTATTCCGACAATACGCAAACATATTATGCCCCAGGATGCCTTGACCTGTACTGGTATAGGCATCTGCGTTGATGAAACGACAGATGGTGGGGTCATAATAGCGGGACTGGAGGTAATAGAGGGCGGTTTCGGTGTCGTAGTAGTAGCCACGGTAACGGAGGGGGTTGGTTTCGGCCATGGTGCCGGTGGCAGTAAGCACCTTGCCGTAGGGGTCGTAGGTGTAGCTGGCGACGGTGCTTCCGCTGG
>JBJDYH010000272.1:0-8275 GCA_051867135.1 Faecousia sp.
TAGTATTGATGACACAGTTCGAATGCTGTGTACAGGTTTCGCGATAGGTTTGGACATGTTTCCATTCGGAGGTGTGGGCTACATAAGAATGGTCGGAAGCCCCTCTCGCGCAATACTGCATGCGTGTTTCAGCGTAAACTGTACCACAGAGGAGCATCAGAAGAATCAGTGTTATGAAGAAAGCGATTCTTTTTTTATAAATCCGTTATCCTTTCTTGTTCGGTCGTGGTTGCAGTGATCACATCTGTATCATTGGTATATCCATGTTTCTTGAAAATGGGTTTATCGAATTTAGAGCTTGTTCTATGCTATACCTAATCATTTCTAGTAATCGCGTATGCTGCAAATACAATAGCAATTAGCAATAATGTGCCAATGATTACTATTTTAGAAAGCGGTACATATTTCACTAAAGAACTAAACCATCTACCGTCGTCTAGAAAATCAAGCAATTGCGCAATAGAAGCTGTTATTGTAACAAGTTCAATATAGAGGATAAGAAACAAAAACAATATACCTGATACTAAAAAATATCTGTGCTGATTGTACTTCATTCGTTAATAGTTTCAACCCGGGTGAGTACGCGTTGCCCGCGTGCATTGGTGTTGTAATATTCAAGTCTTATTTTTGGAGCAACTGGTTTGTAAGCATATGCGTTCTTTGTAGCAATAACTTCCTCGACGAGTTTAAGAATGGGTTGGTTATCAGTACCTACATTAACAACCTCCCAATGAATTTGTTCTTGCTGAATAGTATATTTCTGAAATTTCTTTTGCCAGTAAACCTCCACAGTTTCGCCTGCAGACAATGAAGCGGAAGTGGTCGAGGCACTTACGGTAAACTCTTCGCCATGATCAAAGCCAACAGAAGCCTCAATACTACCGATAGAGACACCGAACTGTCCTGTGATGCTTGCAGTGTATTTTTGGGTAACTGTAATTGTGTGACGTTCACCCGCGCGGTTGGCAGTGTAAGATGAATAGAATTGCTCACTGCCGGATGTAGTCGTGCCGTCTGCAGTCTTTGATTTGATTCTCCATTCAGTGCCGCTATCACCGGGCTGTACACGAAGTGGAGCTTCTGCGGAGGAAATCGAAAAGATACCACAAATTAAAATAGTTAGGAGAATTGCAATCAATTTCTTCATTCAAATGCCTCCTTTAAGAAAACAGCGTAAGAATGGTCGGAAGTCCCACTCGCACAATATTGCATGTGTGTTTCAGCGAAAACTATACCACAGAGGAGCATTAGAAGAATCAGTGTTATGAAAAATATGATTCTTTTTTTCATAAATCTATTAATTCTTTCTTGTTCGATCGTGGTTGCAGTGATCACATCAGTATCATAGATATATCCATGTTTCTCGAAAAGGGGCTTTTGTGCAAGAATACGTCCATGTACCTTCCTTCATGCGGTTTATATTAAGGAACTATGCCAAAGGAATCACCCCCTTATCATACCTTTGAAAGAAAATTTATGGTAAATGCGCAATAGTACCCCGGTTTATTCCCGATGGTTTTGCATTGACCTAAATTTCCTCGCACAACAACAATATAAACTAAATTCCAATCACGGAGCGCAACAGATTTGATGCCTTATTTTCTCACAGCCCTTGCTTTACACTCTACATTAGAATTTCCACATACATCATAGCATAAAATTCCATTCTATTTCCCCCCCAGTGCACAGAACGTCATTTTTTCTGCATGAAATGCATATTTCCACTTTCCCAAAGATATCTGAAATTGGTATGGTCATCCGTTGTTCAACGACTTCTCTGGCCTTAGCTTTGTCCTTCATTCTCAAAGCATTGCCTTCATTCTTAGAGGAGGGCAACAGTATAAAGTACTTCTATGCGACAGACACTGCCGAATGGATGTGTATCCATTTTCTGCTGTTCATGATCAGCTAGACAAAATAGGCCATTAGGAACCGCAGCGGATTGCTGGCATCCATTGTCGTTGAAAGCAGTCCGGAGCAGACTAAACCGCATTCCACATTTTGAGTGTACGCAAGAAATTAGGACAGCCACTATTTCATGCGCTGCTAGGTGCTCGTGTCACGTGGATATTCATTGGCTCCGACTTTTACTGTAACCGCTCAATAATCCCCCGATACAGAAAAGTCGTAGTTCCCAGCGCTCACACTGCCGAGAACCACGACTTCATTTCTTCTGACCAAGGGAGCAAATCATCAACCTCAAAGTCCTTGTTCCGCTCCGCACGCTCAGGCAATATGCTGAGCAGATGAAGCAGATAGTCGTCCAGCCGCAGGCTGTTGGCTTTTGCCGTTTCCATCAGCGAATAGATGATTGCACTCGCCTCCGCACCCTGGGGTGTATCGGCAAAGAGCCATCCCTTCCGGCCGATAACAAAAGGGCGGATGGCGTTTTCAACCTGGTTGTTGCTGATTTCAATCTCACCATGCTCAAGCAATACACAAATGATATTCATATCTGCGGAAATCGGAACAGCTTCAGCAAAACGGACCATGACGCAACCTTTATGCACATAAAGGAAGACTACATGAGAAACGGGCAGCTCAAGCCCGGATACAATGTCAATGTGGCAACATGCAGCGATTTTATCATCGGGAGCTACATTTCTTCTGACAGAAATGACGTGCATACGCTGATTCCGTTTATGGAGCAGCTCAGGAAAAACTACGCAGGAAGGAATATCGGCAGCGTTGTGGTGGATTCCGGTTACGAAAGCGAAGAGAACTACTGCTGGTTTGAAGCACATCCCGAAACGGAGCTGTATGTAAAACCAAGCAACCACGAGGCAGCCAAGCACAGAAAATACAGAACCGATATCAGCCGCCGCGAGAATATGGCCTACAATGCTCAAACTGACACCTATACCTGTGCCAATGGAAAGCTACTGCAGAAAACGCAGGAAAAGAAAACGCATGCAGCTTCGGGGCTTGAAATCGCCACATCGGTCTATGAATGCAGCGAATGCGACGGATGCCCACTTAAAGAAAAGTGCATCCGTGCACGCGGCAGTAAGAAGCCTCTGGAAGAACGACACAAAGTCATCTATGTGTCAAAACGCTTTGCTGAACAACGACAAGCTATGGAAGCAAAGATTTCCTCCCCAAAGGGCTGCCTGCTTCGGGTGAACCGTTCTATTCAGGCCGAGGGCAACTTTGCATATGTGAAGTAGGATCTTGATTTCCGGCGTTTTCTGCTTCGCGGCAGTACGAAGGTCGCCGCTGAATGGCTGCTGTTCAGCCTCACTCTCAACATCCTCCATCTGCACCATAAAATCCAAAACAGACGCTTGGGAAGCGGTCTGAAGATTCCATCATCTTTTCCTGCCGGTTTATAACTCATTCCACTTGGAAATTCCTTATGAAAATAATTCCTTGAGTGCCGTTCGTTCTGCACTCTGTTTTCGTTTGCCCAAAAATGTTGCGGAAAAAGACGCTGCCTCTCATGGCTTGCTTTAGCCATTTTGAGACAGCGCCTTTTGTATTGAATAGTCTGATGTGCGGGGGAAAGTTTCCCTATTCTCTCGCTATGTTTTTGTACAGAACCATGTCAATACGGCAGAATTGCCTGTTACAGCATCCGCTTCCAAAGCTCGAAATTTTCTTCGCTTGGCACGGCAGAGTCATAGACCCAATCAGCTCGGAGCGCATCATAGGTCATATCTGTCGGCAACACGCCCGTTTGAACAGGACTGACTTGCTGCGCGAACTGAACAATGCGTCTTTGCAGATCTCCGGCGCCTTCGTTTCCAGCATCCACACTCAGGCAACGCGCTTCCGGTTCAGAGAGCGGATAGATCTCGCCATCGATCTCAATACCGCCGATATAACAGCCATCGTCGAGCGCATCAATGGTCAGAACACGTTCGGTGAGTAGGGCATTTTCACATTCTGTCCCCGTCACCGCAGCCATTGCATCCCAATCCTCCTGAACAGAGGGCAACGGAGCAAATGCGTTGGGAAAACGTTGTGGCAGCAGCGAAAAAAGCATGACAGGCTCTTTAGCAGACTGATTATAGATTTCCAGCTGCTTGCCCATCGCAGTCAGTTCGGAAAAACTGACAACGCCCTGCACGCGTTCAAGCCCAACCTGCTGCCAGAGTGCTTCGTCAGTAACCTCAAACCACGTCTGATACAGCATGGAAATGCATCCGTATACCGTGCCATTTTCATCGGAGACTGCCAGAGGACCATCCAGCTGCAAAGGCAGAACGTCACATGTTTTTGCCCTAGACAGCAGTTCGCCATTGCTTGTAACTGCAGCGTCCGCAGGCGGACGGACGCCTCCTTCTGCCCATGCTGTACTAGCAAGCAAAATCAGAATGAACGTCAGAACAAAGATAGTCACTCGCTTGCTTCGACTCATAAATCATTTCTCCTTTTCTTACAAAGTGCACGTTCGATAATAGAAAGTTCCTTACAGAAAATAAAATGAAGCACTTTTGTATAAAAGAATTACGCCAAAGGAACCATCCCCTTTATCATACTTTTGAAAGAAAACTTCATGGCGGCTACACAATAGTATCCCGGCTTATTTGTCGATGGTTTTGCATTGGCTTAATTAGGCATTTCCTCGCACCGCAACAATATAAACTTAATTCCAATCACGGAGCGCAACAGATTTGATGCCTTATTTTCTCACAGCCCTTGCTTTACACTCTACATTAGAATTTCCACATACATCATAGCATAAAATTCCATTCTATTTCCCCCAGTGCACAGAACGTCATTTTTTCTGCACGAAATGCAAATTTCTACCTCCTCATGAAAAGGATATTCTTCATTACATATACCCTTTCTGAAAATCTGAAAAGGGCTGCACAGTATTTACTGCACAACCCAATCCATTGGACCACCTTTATTGCTTACTCCTCTTCGTCACCAATCAGTTCGTCCGGCACCGGAACTTCATGGTTGCCCCTCAGACTCGCCATGTTTGCGCCAGCAACACCATAGTTGTATGCAAATGTTGCAAGCATCTCCAACAACTCAAACACATTTCTCCCTCCTTTCTTTTTTTGCATTATAACAGATAAATTGCCATCCGGAATGTCCATACCCTGAAATGCAGAATAATATGCACAAGACGCAAACGCAGAGCTTTTTAGGGGTGCATTCATCCCTTTAAGAGCAAGTTTATTTACGTTCTAGTGATGTATGATATATGTATGGAGGGATTCAATGACAACAGGTGAACGTATCGCTAAAAAGCGTCACGAAAAAGGCTGGACGCAACACGAACTGGCAAAGCGCATGGGGTTAAACAGTAAATCTATAAAAGACTGGGAAAGTGGTGTCTCACTACCTTCTGCAAAAAACATTATCAAACTCTGTTCATTACTCAACGTATCTGCAGACTATTTGTTGTGCCTGGACAGCCGAGAAACACTCTTTCTGGACGATCTTTCTACAGGTGACAAAATCAGAATTAAAGCCATACTTCAAGCTCTGAAAAATCTTCATATTCCCTCTTGATAAAGCTGCCGTTAGAATAACATGCAGCTTTTTTGATTGACAAAAATAGTCATTACTGATAACATGTTATAAAGTTGTCCAGATGTGATGGAGGATTAAGCATGAAGATCGCCATCTGCGAAGATGAACTTGTATATCAAGTTGCTATTCGCCAAGCAATTAAGCATTGGCAAGATGCCAGCGGTCACAATGACATTGAGATTTTTCTTTATCACTCTTCCGAGGAGTTACTGGATCAATTCGAGCAAAAAATGGAAGTGGATTTACTATTTATTGATATTCAGTTTCCAGGAGAACTCAACGGTATTGATCTTGCCCGAAAAATCCGCGAAACACATCATGATGTTACCATTGTTTTCTGTACCAATTACAGTGAATATGTCTATGATGGATATACAGTCAACGCTCTTCGCTTTCTGAAAAAACCAATTGTTGAAAATGATATTTACTTCTGTTGCAACTATGTCTACAATCGTTTAGTCATCAGGAGTTCCAACTCTCTTACCATTTTCTCTTCAGGTAAGCGATATGCTTTACGATATACAGAAATACGCTATCTTGAAGTCAAAGCACATAATCTCTATATCTCCACCACACTCAGACCATCGCCCTTTAAAATTAATGCGCAGCTATCCGATATTATGACAGAGTTACCTAAAGCTCTTTTTGTGCTCTGTCATCGTAGCTTTGCCATAAATATTGCACACATTCGAATGATAACCCGGACCGAATGCCTGCTTTTAAATAATGAATCTATTCCTATCTCCAGAACCTACATTGCCGAAGTTAATCGGGCATTTGATCGTTATCACCAAGGAGGTATCTCACGCGATGATCTGGATGACATTTGAAATCCTTATTAATTTCTTTCAAGCGTACATTGTTCTCCATTACATAAAAAACAGTTTCATCTATTCAAGGGAAACCACGCTTGCAGACATAACTTTATTGACATCTTTCACGCTTTACTTTTCTATCTATTTATTTTTCCCCACATTTCCTTTATCTCAGCAATTGGTTTTCTTGCTTCCTCTTCTACATGCCCTTCTTCTTTCATCCGAGCCTAAAATCTCAATATTATTCTGGATTCTAGTGCTTGTACTTACCATGAATCTGGTTTCTGTATTAACATACCCCATTTTCGATCTTCTCCCCATCATTTTTGATTTTATATTTTCCTCTTTCCATTTTGAAAGATTTTTGTGCATTATTGTAACCAATCTCACTCTCTTCCTAATCCTCGAGTTAATTGTTCGACTCAAGAAAAATTGTACTTTCCCCAAATCTTCCTCTTATGTTGTATTCATTCTCACTTTATCCATCATCTACATTATTGAAGAGTCTATTTATGATTTGTACTTAGCTTTCAGTAACGAAGCCGTGCTTTCTTTCTTCACGATTTATGTCGGACTTCTAGGTTGTATTACTCTTTCTGTCTTTTTGTTTCATACCGTTTCAAGTGATTCCGAAAAAGAAAGTCGTTACCAAGCTGAGATTTCTTTACTAAATCACTCCAAGCAGCATCAACAAGAACTTGCTCAGATGTACGAAGAATTAACAGAACGTCAACACGACTACAAACATCACCTTCAAGTACTTCAAGAGCTCGTAGACGGAAAAGGGCATTCAACCGCACAAGATTATCTTCAATGTCTCATATCCGAAAATGAGCATGAAAAAATTATTGTTACTGGGTCTCCAAGTGTTGATGCTCTACTAACTGCCAAACAAAAAATCATGATGGATGCAGGCATCCAATTCGAGTATACTCCCTATCCGCTAGCTAGTCTACCAATCTCAACGCTTGACTTTTGCTCTATCATTGGCAATCTTTTGGATAATGCCATTGAAGGAATACGGCGCATTTCTTTAAAAGGCAACGATATGGAACCACCAACTATCCATCTTTCGTTTTCTCGTTCTTGGGATATGTTTTATATCTACTGCGAAAACCCTTGCGATCCTGAAACGGTTGTCAAACACAAAGACCTTTTTGTTTCCTCAAAATCCAAAACCGAGCCCGGTCTCCACGGCCTCGGTTTACATAGCATTGATGCAATCGCGTCAAAAGCGCAGGGTCGAACGGAATATTCTGTTCAGAACAAGGTGTTCTATGCCAAAGTTGTTCTTCCTTACCTTAATCAAGGGAGGTTGTATTCATGATTCGTCGATTTTCTGAGAGTATTGTTGCATTCTTAGATCGCCGTGGGGCATTGAAGCATTCCTCAAAAGAAGTCTATGTTTACGGTTTTGACATTGCAATCTATACTTATCTAAGTACGCTAGGTTTGTTTTTCATCGGTTGGATCGGCGGCTATCCCATCCAAACAATTCTTCTAATTGCATTATATTATTCAAATCAATCACTAGGCGGAGGGTATCACGCCTCTACACACATGCGTTGCTTTTTAACAATGGCGTTAGGAATGATGTTTTTCCTTTTTTATATGTCGCTTCCCTACTCATACGCTGCTCAAGTTTCTATCGCTGCGTTTTCCTTGCTCATATTGTGGGAAATTCCTTTGGTTCTACATCCCAACAAAAAACACCTGTACAAAAAATCTACTGAACTAATTGAACGCTCTCGACATTTTGTCTTGATCCAAATTTCTATATACGTTTTCTTTAGTATTTTTCATCGTCAGCAAAGCATCATTTGTACACTATCCATTGCCTATGCCCTATCTGCTATTTCTAGAATTATTGCCCGTATTCAACACCCCTACCCTCTAAAAAGGAACTGATCTTTACAGACAAGAATGGGCTCATCAAGAATTATGCTTTAAATAGTTTGAAGTTTTCAAAG